>NZ_JBOZPS010000005.1:0-266478 GCF_050849305.1 Shewanella sp. MF05960
GATTATTCATTGCGAAGGTGAAAGTTACCGACGCAAAACAGCGCTCAATAAGAGCAAATAAAATTCGGTGTCAACCGGCCAAGATAATTGACGCGGAACCGGCCAAGTTAATTGACGCTAGATATTTTGAGACTGTTTTTCTAAAATAGAAATTCTACAGTCTCGTTACACATAGACATTTTAACCTGAAACTCACGAATTAGAATGAATGTTCTAACTCGGAAATGTCCAATAACAAGTTATTGTTACGATGAGCATGTACAAACTCAATTCAAATCTCAATTTATAAGGATGTAAAATGGAAGTCGATGTATTTAACAGAACTCACACCAATGACAAAATAATCAGTGGGTCTACTTACAATTTTGTCATTGGCTTAACGCTGTTATGGGGTTTTGCCATCAATTGGCTTATGGTGCTGAATATTTCAGTTGAATCAATCAGTAGCATTAATCCGATAATCTTTTTTATTGGGTATTTTGCTTCGTGTTTTTTTGGTATTTATCTTTTTAGCAAATCAGATAAGCCTATTGTGAGCTTTATTGGCTATAACTTTGTGGTGGTACCGTTTGGGCTGATTATTAATCTTGTGGTGAGCCAATATAATCCAGATATTGTTCAAGAGGCCATTAGGGTTACCGGCATGGTAACGTTTGTGATGATGCTGTTAGGCTCAATGTATCCTGCCTTTTTTAACAAGATAGCGGGTGGGTTAACCATTGCGTTGATTTGTGTGATTGTAGTGGAACTCATTGAAATATTTATTTTTAATACCCATCACGGCATTTTAGATTGGATTGTCGCGCTGATTTTTTGTGGTTATATTGGTTATGATTGGGCTCGTGCTAATGCAATCCCTAAAACATTTGATAACGCCGTTGATAGCGCTGCGGCCTTGTATATGGACATCATCAATTTATTTTTACGAATACTCAGAATTCTCGGTCGAAAATAGTCCACAATAACGATTGATATCAATCGTTATTGTGCTTGTTGATATCAGCGTTTCATATCAGCGTTTAAATGGAGCAGGTAAGCGCCTAGAACAGTAGTCACTCCATATTGATACCATTGCAGTTGGTTTTTTTTGACGCCCTCTGCAATGGTATTACCAGGTGTTAACTCGTTTATATAACGTTGTTCAGTTCAATTTTAGCCCCTGATTTTTAGCCACTGAATTTTAGGTACCAACATCATGGCATTTAATGACTTATTTAGATTGAGCTCGCATGCGGTGATCACCAATGCGGCAGGGGACGTTTTGTTATTAAAAGCCACTTACGGTGACAAGCATTGGGGCTTACCGGGAGGCGGGCTTGATCCTAATGAAACCATTCATCAGGCATTACTGCGAGAATGCCAAGAAGAGTTAAGCTGTTTGGTGAAGGTGAATTATTTATCTGGGGTGTATTTTCACAGTGCTTACCAGTCGCAAGCGTTTATCTTTCGTTGTGAGTTAACCAAAGAGGCGGTGATTAGTCTAAGCGATGAACACAGCGAATACGCATATTTCGCTGTTGCTGACTTATCTTCAGTGCAACAACAACGAATTAACGATTGTCTAGCGTTTAACGGTCAGGTTTTCAGCGCTGCTTTCTAAAGCCGCTTGATGCCAGGTGGTTAACATGCTCATGATATCGTGCGAGTCTTGCAGTTGTGCTAATGGTCTTGGCACTATGTGTTGTTTACTGTCTAGCGCCGCTAGCACCGCTTCTACCTGGTAGTAAAAACCATTGCCTTTGGCTTTAACATTCACAACGTCAGCATCTTGCTCATATAACCTTACTGAAAAATGATTACCTTGAGCTTCTGGTAACCAGGGATTTGAGGTGAACTCAATACTTCCTAAGCTGCCTAAAATGGTAAATCCTGCGTGTAAGCCATAATCTTCAGCTGTGTGTAAATGACATTGCACGCCGTTTGTATAAGTCACAATAGCCGTAGATTCACAAATATTGCCATCTTGCCCACGTCGCCCAGTTGCTTGCAATTGATAATGTTGGCTGATGCTATTACCAAATTGTTGCTGCATGACTAATTGCATTAATGATGCAGGGTAACAACCAAGGTTAAACAACGCGCCAAGACTGGCCGGATTAACAAATTGGCTGATAGCCGCGCAATACTGACCACGAATACTTTTTACGTCACCAATCACGCCAGATGCTAAGGTTTGACATAACTGCTGCATAAAAGGATGCGCAAGATACATTAGCCCTTCTAAAAAGAACACTTTGTTGTGCTTAACCGCATCAAGGCTGGCAATGGTTGATGGCATATCGACCGACAGGGACTTTTCGCATAAGATAGCTTTACCCGCATTGGCTGCTTTAATCACATACTCATGGTGCAAGTGATTAGGCAGGGCGATGTAAATCACATCTACCAGCGGATCATTAATTAATGCATCAAAATCAGTAAATTGATGTGCGATGTTATATTGCGCTGCAAACTCGGCTAACGTTGTGGTGTTACGGCCAGCGACGGCATATATCTGACTTTGACCTTGTGCTTTTATCGCATCAGCCATCACGCCAGAAATAAAGCTGGTGCCTAAAATACCCCAGTTAATTATTTTACTCATCGGTTATTCCTCGGTTGCTAGGCGTTGATAGTCAAAGGCTTGTTTGAGTTCGGTGAGTCCTGCTTTAATAAAGGCTTGAGTATGAGGCGCGGCAAAGTGAGCGTCAAATGCGGCTTGATCATCATAACGCTCCCAAAATACAAATTGCTTTGGGTGAGTTTTATGTTGAGTTGCCATTGCAAGTGAGCAGCCTGGTTCGCTATTCATGTCTGCACAAAATTGACGGATTGCAGCAAGGCCTTGGGCCAACGGTACGTCATCTTTAATGTGAATTTCAGCGGTAATAAAAATGCCTGCTTGATCTAATTTGTAATCCATAACAACTCCTCAATAATGATGGCTCATCGTAAACCAGTTTTGTTAACGGCAATACCAGTCATTGGTGTTTACAGAAAACACTATAGGTTTATAATCTTTGGTATCAATTTATAGTATTTGGGATCAATGAGTGGAGTGGCGATGGATAAATTAACCGCGATGCAAGTGTTTAGCTGCGTAGCTGAGCAAGGTAATTATGCTGCGGCTGCGCATCAGTTTAATATCAGCCGCACCATGGTCAGCAAGCATATTAATCAGTTAGAAGGCTATTTAGGCGTTAAGCTAATCAACCGCACCACACGACAACAAGCATTAAGTGAGTCTGGCCAATTATATTATCAAGAATGTAAAAGCATTTTGGCAGCCATTACTGCCGCTGAAAATACCTTACAATCCATGACAGGCACAGTGAGTGGCAGCATTAAGATTAATGCACCGGTGAGTTTTGGTAATGCGGTACTGGCGCCCATTGTGAATCGTTTTTTGTTAGCGTATCCGCAAGTCGATGTTGACTTACGTTTAGACAATAACCTTGTCGACCCAATGTTAGACAGTGTCGATTTATTGGTTAGGATTGGTGAGCTTAGCGATTCAGCTTTGATTGGTCGCCATATTATGAATTATCACATGCAGTTTTGTGCATCGCCGCAATATGTAGCGCAGCACGCTGAGATAACATCGAATGCAGATTTGCGTGAGCATCACTGTCTTGGGTTTAGCTATTCAAGCAATGGTTCGTTATCTGTGGCGCATCAACAAGTTTTTGGCAAGCGACAGTTTAGGCTGTCGTCAAACAGTGGTGTGGTACTGACTCAAGCTGCCGTTGATGGTTTAGGCGTGGTGTTACAACCCAGTATTGTTGTTAAAGAGGCGATAGATGCTGGCCTCTTAGTCAATATTGCGAGTTTAACCCCACCAGAAGCCATGCCAATTCATTTGTTGTACAAAGATAAAAATTTGCCGTTAAAAATGCGCTCGTTAATTGAGTTTATCGTTAAGCACATTGCTGAACAATAACGTCAGTTTAGCGCTTGATCATGCCTTTTAGTACAATGTCATCATAAGTGACGAAACCTAAAATGTGACCACTTTCGACCACGGGCGCTTTGTTAATGTTAAAGCGCTCAAATAAGCGTGCTGTATAACGTACATCCATATCAGCAGGTACAGAAAATACCGGCTTTATCATGATCTCGTATATATTAGTGCGCTCGGGTGATTTGTCTTTTGCCAACACTTTTCGGGCGATGTCACTCATGAGAACCATGCCATATTCGTCATGTTCATTGCGTTTATCGACCACCAAAATACTGACATTTTTATTGATGGCCACTTGGATTGCTTCTGCAACCGTGTGCATACCGTCAACCATGGCGTAACGGTTATTCATCACATCGCGATTACGGGTAGGGATAATGCTACTCATATTTGATCCTCAATGTCTTTACTTAGCTTAGCAACTTGATGAGCCACACCGACGGCATCTTCAACATCAATTTGAATCGCAATGCCTTTACCTGAATTAGTGTCAAATTCGCCTACTTTAGATATCGTTTCGAGTATCTTGCGGCACATATGTTCTTCAACCAACCATAAAATCACATCGCGTTGTACATCTAAGGTGAGGCCCATAAAGGTTTTCTTTTTTTCTAATCCTTCACCACGAGCATGGTTTATTACCGTCGCGCCAGTGGCTCCTGCAAGCCTGGCTGCATCGAGTACTGCGTCGGTACAATCTTCGTCGACAAAGGCGACGATTAGTTTAAAACGCATAGATTTAGTCCTTAATCGCTTTTCGTTTGGATAAATAATCAACGATTTGGGCGTAACCCATTACGGTGATCATCGGAAATAAACTGGCAAAGGCGATTAAACCAAAGCCGTCAATAAGTGGATTACGCCCTTCAACGTTGGTGGCAAGCCCAAGGCCTAGTGCCGCAACCAAAGGCACTGTTACGGTTGATGTGGTCACGCCGCCTGAGTCATACGCCAGAGGTACAATCATTTTTGGGGCATAAAAAGTTTGAATAACCACGATGACGTAACCGGCCATAATGTAGTAATGGATGGGATCGCCTACTACAATGCGAAAGCACCCTAAAGTAATGCCAATGGCGACACCCAATGCCACAGACATTCGCAGGCCTTGTATACCAATGGTGCCACCTGATACCTGGTTGGCTTTGATTGCTACGGCAATCAGTGACGGCTCGGCAATGGTAGTGCTAAAGCCAATTGCAGCTGCAAAAACATACACCCAAAAATAATCCTGCCAAATAAACGGTGCTTTGCTGCCATCGGGGTGTAAAAACTCGCTGGTGGTTAATTGGTTTGCCATGCTTTCGCCAATGGGGAACAGTGCGAGTTGTAAACCGACTAAGAAAAAGGTCAGGCCAATAATCACATAGACAAATCCCAGTAACACTTTACGCCATTGGGTGACAGGGCGCTTGAGTACGCCAAGTTGAAAGCCAAACAAAATCACTGCAATAGGGATGACATCGCGTGCAGTGAGCAAAAATGTGCTAATCAGCTCAGTAAACAAATTGGCTCCTTATCGCACGCATCAGTTTAAAAACACCATGCCGTAAATTAATACAAAAATCATAGGGCTAAGGCTGGCAAATGCAATGAGGCCAAAGCCGTCTAACATCGGGTTTCTGCCTTTAATCACACTGGCAAGGCCGACGCCCAATGCAGTCACCAAAGGCACGGTAATGGTTGATGTGGTGACACCACCTGAATCGTAGGCGATGCCGATAATATTGGCTGGGGCAAAGCTGGTAAGGATCATCACAAGTACATAACCACCAATGATGATGTAATGAATAGGCCAGCCTTTAAGAATACGGATCACGCCAAGTAAAATGGCTAAACCTACCGAAATCGCAACCGTGATACGCAATCCCATAGCATAGGAACTCATGGCCTGCTTATTAGCCTCAATCGCACCGGCATTTGCGGCAACTTGAGCCGCTTCATTGGCTACGGCTGTTAGCGCCGGTTCTGCTAATGTGGTGCCAAACCCCAATGAGAATGAGAAAATTACTAACCAAAATATACTGCCTTTTCGTGCTAATGCTTCTGCTAATGATTCACCAATGGGGAATAAGCCCATTTCTAAACCAAACACAAAAAATGTTAATCCCAAGACAATAAAGACTAAGCCAATAAGAATAGACCCAAGCTCTGCGGGAGCTTGGCGGAGGACAAATATTTCAAAAAAACTGACCACCAATATAATGGGGACAAGGTCTTTAAAGCTACTCAACATGGCTTGGAGCAATTTTGCGATGGCAGACATCTATACTCCTGAGGGGTAAAGTGATGGGTTCTGATCATGTTTGGCACTTATGTTGGCAGTGTTGGCACTAATATCCAGTGATATAAATAGTAAACGCTTTATTAAGTGTGACTCTTGATAGTAATTTCGCAACATATTGTTTACACTGATTTTCATTAAATTGACTCAGGTCATAAAAGTCAGGCAAACTGTGCCGTACATCTTTGATTACTGATTTATACCCTGTGTAATAAAGGATCTTAGGTAAAACTAAAAAGGACTTTAACCATGAAAAAAACACTTTTACGCTTATCCATTATCGCCGCGTGTGCAAGCCACATGGCCTACGCTCAACCTACGGACATGGTCACTGGGTCGGTTGATTTTTCATCAGCATATCAACAATACAACCAGGCTGTTGAGGCTAATAGCCAAGCCGATATCATCACCTATGCCCAACAAGCTTACGAACTTGGCGAAGTAAAATTCGGCGCAGACAGCATTGATAGTGCCAAATTAGCTATGAACTGGGGAAATGCCATTGTTGTGCAATCGAAGCAGAACAATAATGGCAGGGTGATTCAAGATGAACAGGTGATAAAAGCGCAACAATTATTTGAGTCAGCTTTAGCGGTATATCGTCAAAAATTGCCTAAAAATGATATTGCCCTTATCGATCCACTTGTGGGCTTAGCTGAAACCACCGCAGATGATGCTTATGCCAAAAAAGTGTTGTTTGAGGCGATTGATATTGCTCAAGAAGCGGATAATGAACTCACTATAGCTGAAGTGAAAACTTTGGCTTTTTATCGCCTAACGGGCACGGAGTTTTATACTCGTACAGTTAGAGGTTTTGCTTTTGACGCCTATGATATCTATGTCAGTAAGCTTCCAGAAAACGCGATAAAACGTGTTAATGCGACTTATCTTTATGGGGCATTAAATGAAGCAATGGGTAAACACACTAAAGCTGTTTATGCTTTAGTTGAAGTGATAAAACAATATCAAGCATTACCTTACAGCCATCCTCATGAGCTGCGTGCTCATGCCTTGTTAGTTGATATTTATCAAAAGCAAGGCCAAAGTGATCAAGCCACTGAGCATTGTATTGCCATTGGTAAAATGACGCCATGGAACGAGCAACAAGAGCAAACGCCTTTATTTAGAACGCCACCAGATTACCCTATGTCTTATGCAAAGCGGGGTAAAAGTGGTTGGGTAAAACTACAATTTACCGTAGATGAGCAAGGTTTTGTGCAATCGCCTCAAGTGCTTGACTCTAAAGGTGGTAGTCAATTTGAAAAAGAATCAATTGAGGCGTTAAGCCAGTGGCGTTATGCACCTAAATTTGTGGATGGTAAGCCGGCGCAGGGCACTTCAACAGTGCGCTTAGACTTTACCCTAGGTTAATGAGTCTATAGAGTTGTGAGTTAGCTCAATAAATACATACTCAACATACCCACGCACACAATCACAAAGCCAGATTCAATCATGAACTGGCTTTTTTGTAGCTGTTTTTTACCTTGTTTTAAAATGGTCACCAGTTGGTTTTGTTTGTAGATTCTGCACGATATTAACGACGTTTGCGGATCGGCTATGAGTTGGAAACGGCACTTTTTACCGTTATCGAGCAACACATCATGCATACTCTGTAAACCAAAGTTAAATTTGCGCGACACCACTTTGCCGTTGATAAAAACTCGTTCTAGACCACACCAATTACTGGCTTGTAATTCGATATTGTCTTGATTTAGGTGGTAAGAAAATTTAATCATAATGCTCATCCTTTCACATGATAACCGCGTGTTTACCTATACCCATCACTCAAAACAGCCTTAACATTTTCATCTTTGAACTTGTTGAGTCAGTCATGCAACTGAAAAAAACTGCATTAAGTACTAATAAAGCAGAGCAATGTGACAATTTCCAGCACAAAAATATGAACAATTTGCGAAATAAAGCTATGTTGTTGCTGGCTATGAGAATATTTATTTTTATCATGGAGTATTGCAAAACGTCAGTGATTAAGCATTGGGTAAGATGTGGGCGAATATGAGGTAGCGAGTCGCAATGTGACTGTGAATGAGGATGGTCAATTAGGCATTAGCCAATTCACTTTAACCTTATTGGTTTTAAAGGTCGTGTTAGTGATTAAGCAAAGTGCCTTTATCGGTTGTGGGTCTTTTTAAGCGGTGTAATAGGCTTTTAATAAGTCTTTCCAGGTAATGATCCCCACAATGTGGTTGTTCTCTAATACCGGCAGACAGCCAATGTCATGGTCTAGAATCAGTTTGCTGGCAAGGTTAATATCACAATGAGGGGCTATGGTAACCGGATTATGACTCATCACTTGATGAATTCGTTTTTGTAGGGTTTCGGTATCTCGTATCAATTCTGCAGCGGTGCCAATATTGGGACTAAGAGCCCTTAAAAAATCACGGTGAGACAAAATGCCGGCTAATTTGTCATCTTCATCGATAACCAATAAATGGTGAAAGCTGACATTGTCGAATATTTCTTTGGCGACTGAAAGCCTGTCATACATTTCGATAGTCACAACACGGGTGATCATAATATCTGCCACGCTTATACGATGGTGTGATGATTGATCCTCTGTTTCATTGAACGTGTCCTCTACTGTTTCATTCAAGGTTTTACTCAATGAATTGTTTGATGTGTCTGTCGATGTTGTCATAGATGATTCCCCACTCATTTATTCTTTTATATCAGATAAATAATAGCGTAACAATCAAATAACAACCAACAAACGGACCAAAAAGTATCTAAGGTTATGATGCGGCTTGTTCTCGTGGTAAATGGCCTGCCAGGTACTTTTGGTATTTAAGGGGTTTGAGTTGATGAATATCCACCAGAACTAAGCCATCAATGCAGTCGCCAAACTCTGGGTCGATGCCAAAGTCTAAAAACTTCACGCCTTGATTGTCGCAAAGCTCACCATATTGTTTGAATAATGTGGGTACCGATACGGCCATATTCGCTAACGTCCTTTTAAGTATTTTAAAATTTTCTGCGTAATCGCATCCATTAAATAACTGATCAAGTTGGTTAATTCTGTCTGGGGTAAATTGATAGGAATTAAATGAGCATGCTAAGGTTTCGCTTGATGCAAACTGTTGCTGATAAAAGAACACCAACATTTCCTTTGCTTGCAATGGCAGGCTATCGCTTAACGACACCGGCCCAAATAAATAGCGATATTGTGGATTACTCACTAAAAATGCACCTATTCCTTGCCATAGGTATTCTAAACTGCGTCGGCCCCAGTACTTAGGTTGTACAAAGCTGCGCCCAAGTTCTAAACCTTGCTCTAAATAAGGTTGGAATGCCTGTTTATAGTCAAATAATGACTCGCTGTAGAGTGAGTCTTTTCCTAGGGTTTCACGGAGTGTTTTAGCACTGGCAAAACGATAAGCACCGACAATTTCTAAATCATCTTTATCCCACAGTACAAGGTGTAAATAATGATTGTCGTACTTGTCTGTGTCGCGCCTTTTGCCTGTACCTTCGCCCACGGCGCGAAAGGCAATCTCACGTAAGCGGCCAATTTCACGCATTATTGCACTACTTTGATGATGCTTATAAAGGTAGATCTGCTTGTTGTCTTGAGTTTGTCCGAGTCGTTCGCATTGAGATAATTCACTTTGCAGTTCGCTGCGTTTTTCAGGGTGAGCAATGGCATTTTGGGTGGTAAATAATGGGCTACGATTTTTACCGATACGGTATAAATGATTTTTAAGTAATTTCACTTTAGTTTTTAGGGGGAAATCTTGATTGTTAACGACTTCTTTGGCAATCAGTTGCCCAATACGCACTGGCATGACTTGGTCGACTTGTTTAAACATCTCTTTGACTAACAGCAAGGTTGCAAGGGGTTTGTAAATCATTGAAGCGCCATAAAAGGTGGCTGAGTTTTTAGCATCAACAAACACGGGTAATAATGGCGCATTACAGGCGCGGGCCATTTTTAAAAAACCGCTGTGCCAATGTAAATCGGTGACGCCGGTTGGGCGCAAGCGCGACACTTCACCCGATGGGAATATCAGTACCGCACCTTCATTTTTAAGGTGGTGGTGTATTTCATCCAAATGTTGCTTGGGCGTGCCGCCTGTCATGTTACGTACGGGCAATAAAATAGAATGCAGCGGTTTAATGGCCATTAACAATTCATTAGCGACCACTTTGATGTCGGGGCGAACCTGGCTGATGAGCTTAATAAGGGCGAGGGCATCAAGAGAACCAATGGGGTGATTGGCGTATATCACCACGCGACCTTCGTGTGGGATATTTTCAACTTCGTTATTGGGCACACTGTAGGTAAAGTGTAAACTGGCTAAGATTTGCTCAACAAAGTCTACACCTGATAAATGTGCGTGTTCATTGGCAATGTCATTGCATTGCTTTTCGTGGAGTAAATAACGCAACATAGCTTTAGTGGGCTTGGCTAACCACGGTTTGTTGTGCACATTGGGTAGGTTTTTTTCTAGCACATTATCGACGGAAAATATCATAGTCTAGCCCTTAGTTATGCTACGTACTGTTTTTGAGGGTGTGTATGTTTGTTGCTCTGCATGTCGCTATGTCATTGATTTTGAGCTAGCCGTGATAATGGTTGACGCTGTATCAGTGATTGGGTGTTTTGATTACTGTTATTGACCATCTGCCATTTGCCTCAATAAATAAGTTGAGTCAGTGTTAATTTAAGGTAGGGCAGCGACTTGACAGTTAGGTGAACGATTTATGACAAATCAGAGATATATGTGAGTGTTTAAGCAGCAAAAAGGGAAATGCCAATGCATTTCCCTTTTTGTTAGTTCGGCAGTGTGAACACCACAAGCTTGCTTAATAAAGCCTGTGATGCTTCGATTTCACTATTTTGTCTTGCTATTTCGCCTCACTATCTCGCAGCATCGATAATGGCTTTGGCCATTTCATCGGCGACCGAACCTGTGGTGCGGTTTTCGGCGTCTGCACGGCTAAAAATAGTTAATAGCGTATGATAGATTTGCTCCACTTTGGCTTTAGATGCAGCAGCGTCATAGTTTTTCTCAAATGACACATTAATAATACCGCCAGCGTTAATCACATAATCGGGTGCGTATAAAATACCCATTTGCTTGAGCTTTTCACCATGACGCACTTCTGCTAATTGGTTGTTAGCACAACCTGCAACGATGGTCGCTTTTAGTAATGGTAAGGTTGTGTCATTTAAGGTGGCACCTAATGCACATGGCGCGTACACATCAACGTCTTGAGTATAGATATCTTGCGGGGCAACGACAGTTGCACGAAATTCAGTCGCGACACGGTCAAGCGACGCTTGATGAATGTCAGTGACAATCAACTCAGCCCCTTCTTCGTGTAAATGCTTACACAAGTAATAGCCAACGTGTCCGACGCCTTGCACAGAGATTTTAATGCCTTTTAAGCTGTCAATTCCACGCTGATGCTTAATCGCTGCTTTGATGCCTAAATAGGTACCTAATGCGGTTAACGGCGATGGATCGCCAGATTTGCCTTCAAGACCTGCTACAAATTCAGTTTCTCGACTGGCTATCATAATGTCAGATGTTGACACGCCAACATCTTCAGCTGAATAGTATTTACCGCCTAAACTGTTAACAAAACGGCCAAAGGCTAAGAATAGTGCTTCGCGATCGGTGGTTTTAGGATCGGCGATGATAACAGCTTTACCGCCACCCATGGTTAAGCCGGCAAGGGCATTTTTATAGGTCATGCCACGTGAGAGACGCAATACGTCAGTTAACGCTTCGTCATCTGATTCATAGTTCCACATACGGCAACCACCTACAGCCGACCCAAGGTTAGTATTGTGAACAGCAATAATGGCTTTTAAGCCACTTTGCTTGTCATGACAAAATACCACTTGTTCGTGTTCATCGAACGAAACATGATTAAAAACTGCCACGTTGTTATCTCCGCTTACTAGCATGTTAAAGTAAAGTTCATGTATCTTGGTATTATTGAGTATCCAAGACACAAACGACTGCTTGTTATATTTATTGCAGCACGATAGCATTTAGCGATACTCTCAACAAAGCATGATTTAGTTATTTTTGTGATTGATGTGGAAATTTAGCTTGCCACTTTACGTAAACGTAAAGTAACGTATGTTACATTGATGTTTTTAAGATTGGATAACAGGTGAATTATTGTTCTAACCTGTAATATAACAATAAGATAGGAAGTATTATGACTGAAGAAGTTGCAGAGCAGGTAGCACAGCCAGCACCAGACCAAGAAGCACTAAGACAAGAGTGGGTACGTACTCAATTTCAAAAAGCCAATCGCTTTTTAGCTGAGAAAGGCGTGATCCCAAATAATGTGCTTACCACCGAAAGCCGCTATCTTGCACCTTATTTAGCTATTTGGAAGATGGAATCCAAACAACCTAAAAAACAAACTTTTTGGGTGATGTCGGGTGATTTGCCATCTGACTATGTCGATGTCAAAGTGGCAGCGACGGCTCGCGATGCCATTCGTCATTTCTCAATGATGTGGCAATTAAAAGCAGAAAACCTGCATAAATCAGGCGTGACTAAAGATGCGACGCAGATGAAGTTTGCTCAGCTATTAGTGTCTCGTGCAGAAAGCCTGTACAAAATGCACCAAGACGAGAAACTTTGGGGTTAACTTGCAAATCCTGAATAACAAAAAGGCACCTAGGTGCCTTTTTGTTTAATACAAATTTAAGCGCTTAGCATTCATCTTCAGCAAGATAAAATAGCCCTTGATTTACGAGTTGTGTCAGCACATCAAGTAAGGTTGTGTCTTCTGTTAACTCGCTGGCTTGCTCAGGCATGATGCTGACTTCATTGGCGAGTAATTGCAGTGTGGACTCATTAACGCCTGGTAACGCAAACACTTCGCCGTTGATAAACAATCTTGACTCTGTGTCTTGCTCGAGACGTAATACTTTTAAGCCACCAATACGTTGAATAATAGCGCCTTGTTCAATGGCGTCCAATAAGTCATCGCTGCTCAATGGTTCTTCATCTTCACAGATATCCAACTCAAAACGATTTTGGCTTAGCAACTTACCTAACATGGTTTGATAGGCTTTAGGATCTTGTGCTAATTGCACTAATAAATCCATAATGCCTTGTTGATGCGTTTGGCTAATGATGCCGGGTGCATCAGGCTCATCCACAGAGGTAAAGCGTTTATTACCTAAATTGTTGTCGATAAGGCTGTCGGCTAATTCAGTTAATAATTCCTGTTGGCTTGGCGCTCTAAACCCAATTGAGTATGAAAGGGCCAAAGTGACTGTTTCGCCGCAATGCGGGTAACCTGGCGGAATGTATAATACATCGCCTTTTTGTAATACCACATCGATAATCGGTTCAAAATCGTCAACTAATGGTGAGTTAGGGTTATCGCCACGACGTTTATGCTGGCCTTTATCACCTACCTTCCAACGACGTTCGCCATCACCTTGAATAATAAATACATCATAGTTATCGATATGTGGTCCTACGCCGCCGCCCGGTGTAGCAAAAGACACCATTAGGTCGTCAAAGCGCCAGTCGGGTAAAAAGCGAAATGCTTCGACTAATGGCTGTGATGCTGGATACCAATGGTTAACGGCCTGAACTAATAACTGCCAGTTATCTTCGCCAAATTGGTCGTAGTCTTCAAATGGACCTTGTACCACGTCCCAATCCTCACCTTTAGTGACAACCACGCGCGATGATATTTCTTCTTCACAGGCGAGACCGGCTAGTTCGTCTGCCGCAATAGGGTCTTCAAAGTCGACAAATGCTTGCTTGATAACAAGGGGTTTCTGTTGCCAATGCTGTTTAATAAAGGCTTGGGTATCAATATTTAATGTGTACATCATTGACCTCAGGTCGTGAGAATGTTTGTCCAATAAAAAAGCGGTCACAGATGCGACCGCTAATGGTATGTATAAGCTTATAAGACTATTTTAGCTCATCAACAAAGGCTTCTGCACGGCCGATGTAGTTTGCTGGAGTCATTTTTTTCAGTTCAACTTTAACGTGCGCTGGCAATTCAAGGCCATCGATAAATGTCGCAAGTTGCGCGGCATCAATACGCTTACCACGTGTCAATTCTTTCAGTTTTTCATATGGCTTTTCGATGCCGTAACGACGCATTACTGTTTGTACTGGCTCTGCCAATACTTCCCAGTTTTTATCAAGCTCTGCAAGCAGCTGCGCTTCGTTCACTTCTAATTTGCTAATGCCTTTTAAGGTCGCTTGGTAAGCAATGAGCGAGTGCGCCATACCGACACCAAGGTTACGTAAAACCGTTGAGTCAGTTAAGTCACGTTGCCATCTTGATACCGGTAATTTAGCGGCTAAATGTTGCATTAATGCGTTAGCGATGCCTAAGTTACCTTCAGAGTTTTCAAAGTCGATTGGGTTCACTTTGTGCGGCATGGTTGATGAACCAATTTCGCCAGCGATAGTGCGCTGTTTAAAGTGTCCTAATGCAACATAACCCCAAATATCACGATCGAAATCGATTAGAATGGTGTTGAAGCGGGCAATGGCATCAAACAATTCAGCGATATAATCATGTGGCTCAATCTGTGTAGTGTAGGCGTTCCAGTTAATGCCAAGGCTAGTCACAAAGCGTTGTGACAATTCATGCCAGTTCACTTCTGGGTAGGCAGAGATGTGTGCGTTGTAGTTACCCACAGCACCGTTAATTTTACCCATAATTTCAACAGCGTTGATTTGGTTTAATTGACGCTCAAGACGCACAGCAACGTTAGCCATTTCTTTGCCTAACGTTGATGGTGATGCAGGTTGGCCATGAGTACGTGACATTAATGGCACGCTTTTGTTGTCATGCGCTAACTTTTTAATCGCATCAATAATTTGCTGACAATGCGGTACCAATACCTGTTCACGCGCTTCTTTTAGCATTAAGCCGTGAGATAGATTGTTAATGTCTTCTGAGGTACAAGCAAAGTGAACAAATTCGTCAATCGCGACTAATTCAGCGTTATCGGCAATTTGTTCTTTAATAAAGTATTCAACCGCTTTTACGTCGTGGTTGGTGGTGCTTTCAATTGCTTTAACGCGCAATGCATCTTGTTCGCTAAAGTTATCTTTGATGCTATCGAGTAAGGCAAGGGCGGTTTCGCTAAACGGGGGAACTTCTTCAATCTCTGGGCAGCTAGATAATAACTTTAACCAGTTAATTTCAACTTGAACACGGTACTTAGTAAGACCGAACTCGCTGAAAATCCCTCTTAATGAGGCGGTTTTACTACCATAACGACCGTCTACCGGAGAGATAGCAGTTAGTGCGGAAAGATCCATTTGAAGCTCCTTGATGAACTTTGTTGTAGGGTGAGTCGATTAATTGTTATTTTGGCTTTTTCTTGCGGTATCAAATATTGCTTTACGGGCAAACACTAAATGGCGACGTTTACCGCCTAATTGGCGCCATAATACCGCACTGCGCATAGCAGCGAGTAATAAAGCTCGAATTTTATGTTGAACTAGGGGCTGCTTTAAGCAGTCCGGGTTACCCGAAATCTGTAATTTTGGACCTAATTCACTGATGATGTCGCTGTATATGCTGGCAAAGTTAGACACGACTTGTTCATCGGTAATCTCAAAGTGGCTCAATTGGCGGTGTATTTGATTAATGCGTTCAGCAAGCATGCCTAAACCATTTGGTGAGCGCGCAAGTTTCCGTTCAAGCGCCAATACACCGACTAAATAGCGGGTGGTTTCGACATCTTTATTGCTGCCATCACCCAATTGATTTTGGATCAGTTGATAGCCTTTATTTAAAATACCTTTGTCTTGATACACATCGGCAGTGGCTTCGGGTTCTGTGACCAAAATGGTATTGAGGGTCGCGGCTAACGCTTCTTTATCACTTTCACCGTGACGCGCTAAATACTGAACCTGACCAATTGCCTGTAAAATACCGGCAAAGGCCATTGTACGTTCGAACAGCAGACTGTCTGGAGTTTGACTCACGGTTTATCCTCGAACTAAGGTATCGATAATGCCGCCACCTAAACAAATATCGCCATCATAAAATACTGCGGATTGTCCAGGCGTGACAGCGGCAACAGGTGTATCGAACATGACAGTAATATTGTCAGGATCGTTATAAACTAATGTACAGATAACATCGCGTTGACGGTAACGGGTTTTAACTGTGATTTTACTGTTATTAGCAGGGCCTTTTCGGTCAACCCAATGTAATTGGTTCACGGTCATACCGTGCGACATTAAACGCGGGTGTTCAGCACCTTGTGCAACCACTAATACATTGCGCAGTAGGTCTTTTTCTACTACGTACCATGGGTCTTCGTTGCTATTTTTAAGTCCACCAATGCCTAAGCCTTTGCGTTGACCAAGGGTGTGGTACATCAACCCTTGATGAGTGCCTATGACTTCGCCTTCGGCGGTTTCAATGTCACCTGGTTGTGCCGGTAAATAGGTGGCTAAGAAATCAGTAAACTTGCGCTCGCCAATAAAACAAATGCCGGTGCTGTCTTTTTTGTCGTGAGTGATTAAGCCCATTTTTTTGGCTATTTCGCGTACTTCGTGTTTTTCAAGCTCACCGACAGGGAATAAACTGCGCGCCACTTGCTCATGGCTGAGTGTATATAGGAAATAGCTTTGGTCTTTATTGCCATCAACACCGCGGAGCATTTCAACACTGCCATCGCTGTTGTCTCGGCGACGAACATAATGGCCCATGGCGATATAGTCGGCGTCTAAAATCTCGTCGGCAAATTCTAGGAATGCTTTGAATTTGATTTCTTTGTTGCACATGATGTCTGGATTAGGCGTACGGCCGGCTTTGTATTCAGCTAAGAAATACTCGAACACGTTGTCCCAGTATTCGGCTGCAAAGTTGACGGTGTGCATTTTAATACCAAGCTTGTCACATACTGCTTGCGCATCTCTTAAATCATCTGCTGCAGCGCAATATTCGTCGGTGTCGTCTTCTTCCCAGTTCTTCATAAACAGACCTTCAACCTCATAGCCTTGCTGGATAAGCAAATAGGCCGAAACAGAAGAGTCCACACCGCCGGACATGCCGACAATGACTTTTTTACCTTGAGAAGTTGGGTTGATTGATGTCATAAATCCTAAAACCGTTGAATATAGAGAGTATGTATATGGTGGCGTTATGCAGTGGTTTCAAGCCAGTGATACCAATGACTCAACCTGAATAGCCGTTAAACACAGTCATAAATTACACAGATAAGCCTTTCGCTTATGGTGCTATTGGTACATGAAAGCGTGTAAACATCACATTTGTGCGGCGCATATTCTACCATGCATTCGAGCGTTGGGCTATCTTGAACGACTGTCAATTAGGCTTAACCCACTGACTTATCGGTGTGCAAATAATCAGCGTTAAGCAATGATAATGGAAAATGATGGCTAACACGTTTAGCTGTTATTGGCGGGCGATTGTCTCGCGTTGCGGGAGGCGACTCATCTAGTAAACCCGCTTGCGCAATAAAATCATCGATGCTTTTGAGCACCAGTGGGCTGCGTAACTGTGCAGAGCGTTGAGTAATTTGCGAATATGATAACCAGTGAGTGCGCACTATCGCACAGTCTTGTGGAATCGATTCGATGGGCGTATCAAGTTCAATACAAAAAGTGTAACGCACAAAGGCAAGGTCTTGGTTGGCACTAAATTGATAAATACCGACAAGGGCTTGCGGCATTATTGTCAATCCAGTTTCTTCTGCAATCTCACGAGCACACGCATTAATCAGTGACTCATTGGCTTCTAAATGACCGGCAGGCTGGTTAAATTTAACCTGTCCATCAATGTGTTCTTCAACCAGTAAAAATTGACCCTGGCTGTAAATAACGCAAGCCACAGTGGTATTCGGTTTGTAACGTTGAGTCATTTATGCCAATCCTTATGATAATGCGATTACCGTTAGGTTGAATCGCCTATTGACTGAGTTGTGAATATTGCCCAGTAGGCAAATCATCTAGACACCATTGACCTATTTTATAACGGATTAATCTTAAGGTTGGGTGACCTACATGGGCTGTCATCCGCCTGACTTGGCGATTACGTCCTTCACAAATTTGTACTTCAAGCCAGGTTGTTGGAATGGATTTGCGCTCGCGTACGGGGGGCACTCGTGGCCAAATGTCGGGTGAGTCCATCACTCTGACCATAGCGGGTAGGGTCATACCATCTTTAAGCTCAACGCCATCACACAATGCTTTGATTGCTGCGTCTGTTGGTTCGCCTTCGACTTGCACCCAATAGGTTTTAAAGGTTTTTTTATTGGGCTGAGTCAACTTCGCTTGCAGCTTGCCATCGTTAGTGAGCAGTAATAATCCTTCACTGTCACGGTCTAGTCGTCCAGCGGCATATACATCAGGGACCGGAATAAAGTCTTTTAGCGTTTGCCGGCCTGCTTCATCAGTAAATTGGCACAATACATCAAAAGGCTTATTAAATAACACGATAACAGGGTGTTTAGCCGCTGGCTTGGTGCTTGCTTTACGCTGTGCCCCGCGATGTTGTGAGTGGTTAGCACCTGCTGAACCGGTGGTTTTAGCGGTGCTTTTTTTGAATGAGCTGAATTTACCGACATTTGACATAAAGGTTTGGATAATATCCTTTGTTGAATACGAGTGAGCAATTGTTGAGTGAATCTTGAGCGATTTTAAAATATTTAATCTTAGTTTACTGTGTATTCGCTATTAGTGGAATTTGAAAATTGCCCAGAATGATCTATGATGTCCGCCTAAAAATTGTGATCTGTACCTAATTTATCATTCGCGGCGGTTGTTTTTATTCAAAGTAAGCGCGGCGATGGCGTCAAAACATAATAAAAAATGGGATAGGGGATTTCACATACTTAATTCACACAGGGTGTGTGCTGTAGTTGCAAATCAAGGTTCACTCCGGTGAGTGTTATCCACCAAAGCCCGTCAAATGCTTACACAATTTATTCTAATAAATTATTAATTTACAATAATGTAGGAAAAAAAATGAAAGATAACACTCCAACGATCATATACACAGAAACTGATGAAGCCCCAGCACTTGCTACTCTGTCTTTATTGCCTATTATCCGTACCTTTACTGACGCAGCAGGCGTAAAAGTAGAAACGCGTGATATTTCTTTGTCAGGTCGTGTTATTGCTAACTTCCCTGAAAATTTAACCGCAGAGCAAAAAATTGCTGATGCGTTAACAGAATTAGGCGAATTGGCGAATAAGCCAGAAGCCAACATCATTAAATTACCAAACATCAGTGCGTCAGTTCCGCAATTAAAAGCGTGTATCGCTGAGTTACAAGCTAAAGGTTATGACATCCCTAACTATCCGGATGAGCCAAAGACTGATGCTGAAGTAGAAGCTAAATCGCGTTACGACAAAATTAAAGGCAGTGCGGTAAACCCAGTATTGCGTGAAGGTAACTCTGATCGTCGTGCGCCTACTTCTGTTAAAAACTACGCTAAGAAAAATCCACATTCAATGGGCAAATGGGCAAGTGATTCACAATCTCACGTAGCACACATGAATGAAGGCGATTTTTACGGTAGCGAGCAATCTGTAACGTTACCAACAGCCGATAAAGTGAATATCGTACTGACACAAGCTGACGGTAAAGAAGTTGTGCTTAAGAGTGGCCTAGCGTTACTTGCTGATGAAGTGATTGACTCAGCTGTCATGAGCAAAAAAGCATTAGTTGATTTTTATACTCGTGAAATTGAAGCGGCTAAATCAGAAGATGTTTTATTATCGCTTCACTTAAAAGCCACCATGATGAAAGTGTCTGACCCTATTTTCTTTGGTCACGCTGTTAAAGTGTTCTTTAAAGATGTATTTGCTAAACACGGTGCATTATTTGCTGAACTAGGTGTTGACGTAAATAACGGCTTTGGTGATGTGTATGCCAAAATCAAGTCACTTCCTGATGCAAAACGTAACGAAATTGAAGCTGACATCGCTGCGGTATATGCTGCACGTCCTGCATTAGCAATGGTTGATTCAGACAAAGGCATCACTAACCTACACGTACCAAGTGACATCATTATTGATGCTTCTATGCCTGCAGCGATCCGCTCATCGGGTAAAATGTGGGGCCCAGACGGCCAGTTACAAGACACTAAAGCAATGATCCCAGATCGTTGTTACGCTGGTGTGTATCAAGAAACTATCGCTTTTTGTAAGAAGCATGGTGCATTTGACCCAACGACAATGGGCAGCGTGCCTAACGTAGGTCTTATGGCTCAAAAAGCTGAAGAATATGGTAGCCATGATAAAACATTCGAGATCGGCGCTGCGGGTACTGTGAATGTGGTTAACCAAGCTGGCGATGTGCTAATGAGCCACAACGTTGAAGCTGGCGATGTTTACCGTATGTGTCAAGTAAAAGACGCACCAATTCTTGACTGGGTTAAGTTAGCGGTTAGACGTTCACGTTTAAGCAATACTCCAGCGATTTTCTGGTTAGACAGCGCTCGTGCACACGATGCTGAATTAATCAAAAAAGTGACTAAATACCTAGCGGCAGAAGATACTTCTGGGTTAGACATTCAAATTATGTCTCCTGTTGATGCAACTCGCGTGACCTTAGAGCGTATCATTAAAGGTGAAGATACGATTTCTGTTACCGGTAACGTATTGCGTGACTATTTAACGGATTTGTTCCCAATTCTTGAATTAGGCACAAGTGCTAAAATGCTTTCAATTGTACCGTTAATGAATGGTGGCGGATTATTTGAAACGGGCGCGGGTGGTAGTGCACCTAAACACGTTCAACAGGTAGAAAAAGAAGGCCACTTACGTTGGGATTCTTTAGGTGAGTTTTTAGCGCTTGCAGCTTCTTTAGAGCACTTAAGCCAAACGGCAAACAACCCTAAAGCACAAGTATTGGCTGACACGTTGGATGTCGCGATTGGTGAGTTTTTAGACAGCAACAAGTCGCCATCTCGTCGTGTGGGTGAGTTAGACAACCGTGGCAGTCACTTCTACCTTGGTTTGTATTGGGCAAATGCCTTAGTTAAGCAAACCGTAGACACTCAGTTAGCTGAACATTTTGCACCTTTAGCACAATCGTTAGCGGCGAACGAAGCGGTTATTTTAGCTGAGTTAAATGGTTCACAAGGTCCAGCAGTTGATTTAGGCGGTTACTATCGTTTAGATGCGGCAAAAGCTGAAAAAGCCATGCGTCCAAGTCCAACATTAAACCAATTTATTATTGGTTAATGGTTAATTGTGTCGGGTCATTATTGCGTCAACGTAGTTATGACCCGGTTATCTAAAAGATAAAGCTCAATAATAAATAAATTGATCGTTGAGCTTAAATTTTAGGCAATAAAAAAGACAGGGATTAAAATCCCTGTCTTTTTGTTTTATAGTCTCACCTACTATATTGTAGGAGAGATGGCTGAAGCATGCATTCCTTTAGGGCCTTCTTCAACTTCGAAGCAAACAGGTTGACCTGCTTTTAAGGTACGATAACCTTCCATTTCGATTGTTGAATAGTGCGCAAATACATCTTCGCCACCCTGATCAGGGCAAATAAACCCGAATCCTTTGGCGTTGTTGAACCACTTTACAGTTCCGTTTGCCATACTTCCACTTCCTTCTGTTGTCTACTTACCAGTAAGATAGTAAAACTTATTATCCAGCGGTCTAGTATTCGCCGCCTACCAAACAGAATGAAATTTGTACGAAAAGATGTCAAGCGAAAATTAACATAAACACAACATTTAATTAATTTAATAATATCAAGTGGTCGGGAACCAAACGAGAGGCTAGTATTAAACAATGGCAAAATTAGGCAGTGTAGAACATATTGAGGAAAAGGTTGAATCTGAGCTACAACCACCCCATATGTATAAAGTGGTGCTAAACAATGATGATTACACCCCGATGGATTTTGTAGTTGAAGTGTTACAACGCTTCTTTGAGAAAAACGAGCAGCAAGCTGTTGATATCATGTTGGCGATACATCACCAGGGCAAAGGATTGTGTGGCGTTTTCCCTTTTGGGATAGCCGAAACAAAAGTATTTCAAGTAAATCAGTTTGCAAGAGAAAACCAACATCCGTTACTGTGTACATTAGAGAAAGCATAAAAATCGTTTTCTTACAGTCTGTGGTTAAATTTAGGGGGTGCTTATGCTGAACAAAGATCTGGAAGTCACCTTGAACCTAGCGTTTCAGCAAGCTAGAGATTCACGTCATGAATACATGACGGTAGAACATTTATTATTAGCGCTTATTGATAATCCTGCAGCATACGAGGCGCTCATCGCCTGCGGTGCGGATGTCAATCGTCTCCGTGAAGAAGTGGCTAATTTCATTCAACAAACCACACCCATTATTGCCGAGTCATCTGAAGAGCGTGAAACCCAGCCTACATTAGGGTTTCAGCGCGTACTTCAACGGGCAGTATTTCATGTGCAATCTTCTGGTCGCGACGAAGTGACTGGTGCCAATGTGTTAGTGGCTATTTTTAGTGAGCAAGAATCACAAGCTGTGTATTTGTTACGCCGCAGTGAAATTACTCGTCTTGATGTAGTTAATTTCATTTCACATGGCATGGGTAAAGATGAAGATTCTGGCGAGTCGTCAGATCAAGATCGCATTGATGATCAATCTGAAAATAGTGAAGATCGCAGCATGTTGGCGCAATTTGCTTCTAACCTCAACCAACTGGCTAAAGAAGGCTCGATTGACCCATTAATTGGGCGTGATGCTGAAATCGAGCGAGCCATTCAAACATTGTGTCGTCGCCGTAAAAATAATCCGTTATTAGTCGGTGAAGCGGGAGTGGGTAAAACGGCCATTGCTGAAGGTCTTGCATATCTTATTGTGAATGAACAAGTTCCAGAAGTGATGGCGAATGCCACTGTGTATTCACTTGACCTGGGTTCCTTGTTAGCGGGCACTAAATATCGCGGCGATTTCGAAAAACGTTTTAAGAGTTTATTAAAAGAATTGTCTGCTGATGAACATGCTATTTTATTCATCGATGAAATCCATACCATAATTGGTGCAGGTGCGGCATCTGGTGGTGTTATGGATGCTTCTAACTTATTAAAGCCCTTGTTATCGAGTGGTAAGTTGCGCTGTATGGGCTCGACGACGTTCCAAGAATATCAAAGTATTTTTGAGAAAGATCGTGCTTTAGCACGCCGCTTCCAAAAAATTGATATTAATGAGCCGTCAGTGGCCGAAACCACCAAAATATTGATGGGGCTTAAATCTAAATACGAAGAATACCATGGCGTACGTTATACCCAAGCTGCAATCAGCAGTGCGGCTATTTTGTCGGCGAAACACATCAACGATCGTCATTTACCTGACAAAGCGATTGATGTTATTGACGAAGCTGGCGCACGCATGGTGATGATGCCGCAAAGTAAACGTAAAAAGACCATTGGTCAGGCAGAGATTGAAGCAATCATCGCGAAATTGGCGCGTATTCCTGAGAAGTCGGTATCGTCTACTGACAAGGATATGTTACGTAACCTTGAACGCAACCTTAAGATGGTGGTCTTTGGGCAAGACAAAGCGATTGAGAGCCTTAGCGCTGCCATACGCTTATCGCGCAGCGGTTTAGGTTCAGAGAAAAAGCCTGTTGGTAGTTTTATGTTTGCTGGCCCAACTGGGGTCGGTAAAACCGAAGTCACCAATCAATTGGCTAACTGTCTTAACCTGAAACTCATTCGCTTTGATATGTCTGAGTATATGGAGCGTCATACCGTATCGCGTTTAATCGGTGCTCCTCCGGGCTATGTAGGTTACGACCAAGGTGGTTTGCTCACTGATGCTGTGATTAAAAATCCGCATTGTGTGGTACTACTGGATGAAATTGAAAAAGCACATCCAGATGTATTCAACTTGTTATTACAAGTCATGGATCACGGTACATTGACCGATAATAACGGCCGAAAAGCCGATTTTAGAAATGTCACCTTAGTCATGACCACGAATGCGGGCGTACAAGAAACGATCCGTAAGTCGATTGGTTTTAGACAACAAGATCATACTCAAGATGCATTAGCTGAAATCAATAAAATGTTTTCACCTGAGTTCCGTAATCGCTTAGATTCGATTGTGTGGTTTAATCATTTAGACATGACCGTCATTGCAAAAGTGGTTGATAAGTTCTTAGTTGAGTTGCAAGCACAGCTTGATGATAAACGTGTAACGTTAGATGTTACTGACGAAGCGCGTACCTTGTTAGCTGAAAAGGGTTATGACAAGTCAATGGGCGCACGCCCTATGTCTCGTGTTGTTACTGAACTCATTAAGCGTCCACTGGCAGACGAAATCTTATTTGGTGTACTTGAGCGTGGTGGTATTGCTCATATTGATGTCAAAGACGGTGAGATTAATATTGATTGTGAGGCCACTGAAAAAGTGTCTTAAGCGTCAGTAATGCTTTTAATTTGGCAATAAAAAGATGACCGTTTGGTCATCTTTTTTTATCTGCGAGCTTTTTGTCCGCGAGATGTATCGACGTTAATGATACCCATCACATTAATTATGTAATCCGTAAAAAGCATTACACTTTTTACGCGGCATGGATCCGGTTGGATGTTTCTGCCTGACTAGATAATGAATACGATTGGTAGCATGTCATTAGACTCAACAACAAAAAAACCGACTGACAGTCGGCTTTTACAATGTTGAGGCTAGCGATTAACGTGCGCGGAAGACGATACGACCTTTTGATAAGTCATAAGGAGTCAGCTGAACCGTGACTTTGTCACCCGTTAAAATACGGATGTAGTTTTTGCGCATTTTGCCAGAGATGTGGGCTATCACCACATGTCCATTTTCAAGCTCTACGCGGAACATTGTGTTTGGCAAGGTCTCAAGGATAGTGCCCTGCATTTCAATGTTGTCTTCTTTCGCCATTAATAAGTTATCCCATTAGCCTTCAAATTTGAAAAATCGGGCGTATCATGCCCCAAAATCGCCTAACTGTAAAGGCCGTTAACAAGAAAGAGGTTCAAGTTCTTCGCCAATTTGCCAACCTTGTGGTGTTAATATTTGATAAGGTCGATATTGGCGCTTGTAACGCATTTTCCGATTTTGATCAATTTGATAGCCTAAATACAAAAATCGTTTACCCATCGATTTTGCTAATTGACATTGAATTAAAATCATCAAGGATCCTAATGACCTTTCGGCATAGTCGGGATCAAAGTAACTGTAAATTGCAGAGAAGCTATGCGCCATATTATCGGTGACAGCAACCCCTATCAATTGCTCCTTATCAAAGACTTCGATAAACATAGGTGGTAGCCAGTCAGACAGTAAAAAGTCGTCGTACTGGCTCTGTGAGGCCGGAAACATAGGCCCATCGTAGTGGCGTTCGGTTATGTATCGCTGATAAAGCTCAAAGTGCTCAGGACGTGTTTGATAGCTTACTTTCCAATGTAAATCTTGATTATTCTTCAAGGTTCTTTTTTGACGTTTAGAAAGCACAAAATCGTGCACATTTAGACGTATAGATTGGCAAGCATTACAGCTTGGGCAGCGGGGTTTATAAATTGAATTGCCATTTCGACGAAAGCCCATGCCCAGTAATTGTTCAAATAATGCCCCGTCAATATGCGGTTCTTGAATGATCAATAACTGCTCTTTATTGCCTTCGATATAATTACAATCAAAAGGCTGACTTATGCCTACGTTGACGGATTTAGAATTCAATTAACACCTCTTGTGGAGTCCAAATAGACGCTGATATTGACTGTTCTCGATGTTGGCGTAATAAAGTTAAAAAGTCACATCTAGGCAAGGCTTTGGCGCCTAAACTGATTAAATGCGGGTTCATGACTTGCGCGTCAATCAAACGAAAATCATGTTTAACTACGTGTTGATTGAGTATAGCAAATGCCGCTTTTGATGCATTAGTTTGCCGATGGAACATCGATTCACCGCAAAATATGCCTCCGACAGGGATACCATACAAACCGCCAACAAGCTGTTCACCATCCCACACTTCAATTGAATGCGCTTTACCTTGCAGGTGTAATTCATAATAGGCCATTTGGATTTCAGCTGTAATCCAGGTGCCATCTTGAGCACTTCTCGGCGCAGCGCAGCCGGCTAATACATCTAAAAATGCATGATTGATAGTGTATCGCCAGCTCGACTTTTTAAGGAACTTAAGCAGACTTTTACTGCCAAAAGGATGTGTCGGTATAAATACGGCGCGAGGATCTGGAGACCACCATAGAATAGGGTCTTGTGCGTTAAACCACGGAAAAATACCCTGGTAATAAGCTTGTTGTAAACGCTTCGGTTGCAAGTCACCCCCTATGGCCAATAAACCATTAGGATCAGTGAGTGCATGCTCTGGCGGCGGAAAGCTTATAGATTCATTTAAATAAGACAGTGAGTTCACAATTGAGTATATTAATTGGCATACCTTGTCGTTAACTTAGCGGAAAATAGCGATGTTTAAAATCATAACCGTCACAGGAAAGAGCATTTTTGCAGTATTGCTGACATTTTGCTTATTTAATAGCCAGGCACAAGCCGCTTACGAGCGTAATCAAGCCGTTCCTGTTGAGAAAGTCCTGTATGGCACAATTGAAAGTGTTAGGCATGTGAGCGAAAAACAATTGGTAGAAGACAGCCACAGTGGTTGGAAAACCTTTGGCGGTGCCTTAATTGGTGGTGTGATTGGTCATCAATTTGGTGGCGGTTCTGGCCAAGATGTTGCGACAGTTCTGGGCGCGCTTATTGGCGGCGGTTTAGGCAGTCAACATGGGCGTTCAGCTTATTATCTAGAAAATAAATTAGTAGAATTAATGATAACCCAAGAAGATGGCAACCAAGTGATGGTAATCCAAGACCTGGACCCTGGCATGAGTTTCAATGCCGGTGATGAGGTGAGGGTCGTTTATTTAACCGGTTACGTTCGTGTCGATTTAGCGATGTAGTGATGTAGCAGAGAGTTACATCCTATAACCTGCAGTGAACACTGTGATTGCAGAGGTATTAACGTAAGCGAAAACAAAAGGAGCCGCGGCTCCTTTTGTTTTGATTCTTATTTACAGGTAACGTTTACCTCGTAAATAATTAGAATCCACGCGGTAATGTTTGACTACCTGCCGTCGTTTCAAGCTTTAAGCGCCACAACTGTTTAGGGGTCAATCCACCTGATGTTGTTTTCGCTTTTTTACTGGGTTGTTTTTTTACTGCAGCTTGGATTTGAGTAGCAGGTTTTACAGCTGCAATAGCATGTGTTGCACAGTGTTCTGCATGCATGCTTTCAAGCTCGCTAAAACGAACCGATTTAGCGCCGTCAATTTTATACCAGCTACCAGCTTGCTCAATCGATACTGCTTTGCCTGATTGTTTTTCAAGGGCAAGTTGCAGTTGGCTGATGACCTCTTCTTTAGTCAATGTTGTCATAGTTAATAACCTATTTGTTATCATGTTAAATGAAGGTTGTGACTAATTTTAAAGTGTTAACACTACAAAAGTCCAATATGTGACTTTAGTTGTCGGTTTAATGCTCAAAAAGTAGGAATTATCAGCATTTATCACTGAAATAGTTTAAATGCTCGAGCATGAGTAACACAAACCCCGATTGCGGATATACAATATGGCTATGCATTTTTCTCAAAATTAATACTGTTTTTTGTCTACATCGCTATTTTTATGTGCGGTGTCATTAAGATCTTTTGAAACGACGATGTCTCAATTTTATAGGAATATTATGTCCACACATTATCCAGGTCAGTCAGCGATCACCCGCCAAGATTTAGCCGCCTATTTAGACAGCTTTTTAAATGTTTCTGCTTTTAAAGATTACGCCCCCAACGGTTTACAAGTGCAAGGTAAGTCAACTATTCGCACCATCGTGACCGGTGTAACGGCATGCCAGGCACTGATAGAACAAGCTGCTGCGGTTAATGCTGATGCGATTTTGGTTCACCATGGTTTTTTTTGGAAAAATGAGCCTGAAATTATTACCGGGATGAAATACCGCCGTATTAAGGCTTTAATGGATAACGACATCAGTTTATTTGGTTATCATTTACCCTTAGATGCGCATCATGGCATTGGTAATAATGCTCAGTTAGCATATCAATTGGGGATTTTAAGCCCGCGAGTATATGAACCCATAGCGCAAGATTTACTGTGGCATGGACACCTAGAACATCCTGTTACGGCAAGTGAGTTTTGCCAATTACTCAATAACGTGCTTAAGCGTGAACCATTGCATATTGGCGATAACAGCAAACCTATTTCAACAGTGGCGTGGTGTACCGGTGGAGCGCAAGATTATATTGATCAAGCCGCACAAATGGGGGTGGATGCCTTTATTAGTGGAGAAGTATCAGAGCGTACTTACCATGCCGCGATGGAACAAGGAATACATTATTTTGCGGCAGGCCATCATGCAACAGAACAATTTGGCATTCAGGCATTGGGTCAACATTTAGCCAGTAAGTTTGATTTAACCCACCATTTCATCGACATCACTAATCCTGTTTAGTGGTGATGTAATGCTGTTAAGTTGCCTAACGTTATGCTTTGTTTGATAAGGATAGTGAATGACTGAATACTTTTTGCAGGCTTTTATATATTTAACTGCGGCTGTCATTGCCGTTCCATTGGCCAATAAACTTGGTTTGGGCTCAGTGTTAGGTTATTTAATTGCTGGTGTAGTCATTGGTCCGATAGTCGGTTTAGTGGGCAACGAAACCAATACCATTCAACACTTTGCCGAATTTGGTGTCGTGATGATGTTATTTTTGGTCGGTTTAGAACTTGAGCCGAAAATGCTTTGGGCGATGCGTAATCGACTTTTAGGCCTAGGAGGATTACAAGTCGGTGGCTCAGTGGTTGCGGTAATGGCCTGCGCGATTTATGCCGGTTATCAAACCAGTATTGCACTCTCAATAGGATTAATTTTTTCGTTATCGTCGACAGCGATTGTATTGCAAACCCTGTCAGAAAAACGTCTTAATAAAACGCATGCAGGCAAAAATGCCTTTTCGGTGTTGCTGTTCCAAGATATTGCCGTTATTCCGATGCTGGCGTTTATTCCCTTATTGGCATTACCTGAATTAGTCGAAAAAGCCCAGGCAGCAGCCAGTAACTTGAGTGAGCAGCATGAACAGCTTAGTTTGGTGGCATCATTACCGGGTTGGGCCTATGCCATAGTGCTGTTACTGGCAATTGCCGTTGTGGTGCTGGGCGGACATTACCTGAGCCGGCCACTGTTTAAAATGGTCGCAGAGTCTGGCGCACGTGAAATATCTACCGCTGCGGCATTAATGCTGGTGATTGGTATCGCGGCGTTAATGAGTTTAGTGGGGATTTCTCCGGCTTTAGGGACATTCTTAGCGGGTGTTGTATTAGCCAACAGTGAGTTTAAACACGAGTTAGAAGCCAATATTGGGCCTTTTAAAGGGCTATTGTTAGGACTGTTCTTTATCACTGTAGGCGCAGGTATCGATTTTGCCGTGTTATTTGCTGATTTTGGCGAAATAATATTAATCACGTTAGGTGTGATGCTTATAAAAGCACTCGTGCTGTTTGTATTAGCCTTAATATTTAGAATTAAAGGCAGTGACCGATGGTTATTTGCATTAAGCCTTGCGCAAGCTGGAGAGTTTGGCTTTGTATTATTAAGCTTCAGTGTGCAGCAACATGTTATCCCAACTGACTTAGCACAGACGTTATCTATCGTCGTTGCCTTGTCGATGTTTTTAACCCCAGGCTTATTTATCTTATTTGATAAAGTGATTTACCCGCGTTTTCAAGTTAAAACCAATCAACGTGAACAAGATAATATAGACGATGAGGGTACCGTGATTATTGCCGGTATTGGCCGTTTTGGCCAAGTGGTAAACCGTTTTCTTATTTCAAATAATATTAAAACCGTTGTGCTGGATTATCAGGTATCACAAGTGGATACCATCAGGCGGATCAATACGAAAGCCTATTACGGAGATGCAACGCGCCCAGATTTGCTGAAAACGGCGGGCATTGAAGATGCCTCTTTATTTGTGGTGGCGATTGACAACCGAGAGAGCAGTGTAGAGTTAGTGAAATATTTGCATCATAGTTATCCTAAACTCAAAATTGTCGCCAGAGCGTTCGACAGAGGGCATGGACACTTGCTTAAAGAGGCTGGGGCAGATGTGGTTGAGTCAGAAACGCACCATTCTGCACTCGAACTGAGTGTATCGTCTTTGCAGTTACTTGGGCACAGTGAAGAATATGCCATGAGGCGCAAAGCTACTTACAAACGTGTAGAAAAAGAAGCATCAAAGCGTCTTTATGATTTTTGGCTAAAAGAATCAGCAGGGGAGCGTTTTAGTAATGACTTTATTAAGTTATTTATGTTGTATGAAGAACGCTTAAAGCAAGCCATGGATGAAGATAATGCTGCTCATCAAGATGATACTGATATCGCAAATCTACACAATGATGATACCGCTGAAGTGATAACCGATGTTGAAAATAAAAATGATACTCAAGCAACCACTTAAGTCAGAGTCTGATCTGTCACATCTGTCTACAATTGCTGATAGGTGTATATATCGGGCTAACCAATCTCATAAGCTAATCACTTTAGCCAATTAACAAAAAGACCGCCGGAGCGGTCTTTTTAATTTATCGGTTTAGTCCTCGAATATATCTATCATAAGGACTAAACAGCAAACATACTTTTATGGTCACAATGATACTATTTTACGCGCATACCCGGTTGTGCACCTTCGTGTGGCTCTAAAATAAACAGGTCTTTACCGCCAGGTCCGGCTGCTAATACCATGCCTTCGGAGTCACCAAACTTCATGGTGCGCGGTGCAAGGTTAGCCACCATCACAGTCAACTTGCCGACTAAATCTTCAGGTGCGTAGGCTGATTTAATCCCTGCAAACACTTGTTTAGTCTCACCACCTAAATCAAGTTCTAGACGCAGTAACTTATTTGCCTTTTCAATGTGTTCAGCTTTGCTGATACGGGCAATACGCAAATCAATTTTTGCAAAGTCATCGAAGGTGATTTCAGGACTAATAGGGTCTTGCGCTAATTGATCAACTGCTTGTGTCGGCGCTGGCGCTTGAGTCACTTGCAGGTTTTCTTTAGACGCTTCGATAATGGCTTCGATGCTTTTCATCTCAATACGTTGCATTAAGGCTTTAAACGGCGCAATTTCATGACCAGATAAATCTTGCGCTAGGTTTTCCCACGTTAAAGTCAGTTGTAAGAAACCTTCAACATCTTGTGCCAGTTTTGGTAACACCGGTTTAAGGTAGGTCACCAATATACGGAACAAGTTTAATGCATTACTGCAAACCTGATGTGCTTCTTCTTGTTTATCGTCTTGCTTAACTAACTGCCATGGTGCGGCGTCAGCAACATAACCGTTTGCAATGTCAGCTAATGCCATAATTTCACGCATGGCTTTACCAAATTCACGGGTTTCATAAAACTCGGCAATGGTTTCTTTTTTAGCTAAAAACATCTCGGTTAGGCTCGTGTCAGCGACGTTAGCAAGCTTACCGTCAAAGCGTTTACTGATAAAACCTGCGGTACGAGAGGCAAGGTTAACCAGTTTTCCGACTAGGTCAGAGTTAACGCGCTGAGCAAAATCTTCTAGATTTAAATCTAAGTCATCAATACGGCTATTTAATTTAGCGGCATAGTAATAACGTAAATATTCAGGATCTAAATTATCAAGATAAGTACGTGCTTTAATGAACGTGCCTTTTGATTTTGACATCTTTGAACCGTTTACCGTCACATAACCGTGCGCATATACGCTGGTCGGCTTGCGAATACCTGCGCCTTCTAGCATGGCTGGCCAGAACAAGCTGTGGAAGTAAACAATGTCTTTACCAATGAAGTGATAAACCTCAGCCGTAGAATCAAGGCTCCAGAAATCATCGAAGTTGAGATCGTCACGTTTGTCACATAAGTTTTTAAACGAGCCCATGTAACCGATTGGCGCATCTAACCAGACGTAAAAGAATTTACCTGGCGCATCGGGTATTTCAAAACCAAAGTAAGGTGCATCACGAGAGATGTCCCATTGTTGCAAGCCTTGCTCAAACCATTCGCCCAGTTTGTTGGCCATTTCTTGTTGTAATGAACCCGATTGAATCCATTCTTTCAACATGCCTTCAAATGCAGGTAGGTCAAAAAAGAAATGTTCGGTGTCTTTCATAATCGGTGTCGCACCCGACACGGCTGATTTAGGATTAATCAAATCTGTGGTGCTGTAGGTTGCGCCGCAATTATCACAGTTGTCGCCGTATTGGTCTTCAGACTTACATTTCGGGCAAGTGCCTTTAACGAAACGGTCTGGTAAGAACATGTTTTTTTCAGGGTCATACAATTGCGAAATGGTTTTGGTTTTGATGTAGCCGCCATCACGTAGCTTAAGATAAATATCGTTGGCTAACGCGCGGTTTTCGTCGCTGTGAGTGCTGTGGAAATTATCAAATTGAATATTAAAATCAGCGAAATCTTGTTCATGCTCTTTTTGCACCTGAGCAATCATTTCTTCTGGTGTAATACCCATCTGCTGAGCCTTCAGCATGATTGGCGTACCATGAGCGTCATCGGCACAGATGTAATAACATTCATGCCCACGTAACTTTTGGAAGCGCGACCAGATATCCGTTTGGATATATTCAAGCATGTGACCTAAATGGATCGGACCATTGGCATACGGTAAGGCACTTGTGACCAGTATTTTTCGCTGTGATGTCGTCATTTTGTCTCTATATCAAATTACACCAAAAATATGGCTTAATCGTACCTGATTGAGTGACATTTTTCATCAAAACATGACTTAAAAAGTGTATTAATCACTATTTTTTTACCAAGTTCTGATACACTTGTAAAAATTTCATGTTCGGAGCCATTGTTTTGGTTAAATCGCATACAAACTATCAATTAAGTGATGAATTATTGTCACCAGTGTTAGATATTTTAGAGGCCTTTGTTGATCCTTATTTGAAAAAAGGCTTAGTTTCGGCACAGTGCGTTACCGCACTATCAATATCAGGAAAACGTTTACAGCTCAGCTTAGTTTATCCTTATCCTTGCATGACCCAATATCGCGATACAGTGATGGCCATAACGAACCGTTTAGCGGTGTTAGATGCCATTGATGAAGTGGAATGCGAAATTGATTTCCAGCCCCGAGTTTACTCAGCTTTACCCTCTATAGCTCCTATTCCAAATGTAAAACAAGTGATTGCGATTGCATCTGGTAAAGGTGGTGTAGGTAAATCAACCACAGCAGTCAATTTAGCATTAGCGTTAAAGGCAGAAGGCGCTGAAGTGGGCATTCTTGACGCCGACATCTACGGCCCTTCAATTCCGTTAATGCTAGGCATACCAAATTTCAGACCACAGTCTCCAGACGGTAAGCACATGACCGCGGCATTAGCTCACGGCATTTCAGCACAATCGATTGGATTTATGCTCAGTGGTGATGAAGCCGCGGTATGGCGCGGCCCAATGGCTGCGGGTGCGTTAGCGCAATTGCTAAATGAAACCCAATGGCCAGAACTTGATTATTTAATTATCGATATGCCACCAGGAACCGGTGACATTCAATTAACGTTATCGCAAAAAGTCCCTGTGAGTGGCGCTGTTATTGTCACTACCCCACAAGATATTGCCTTAGCGGACGCTAAAAAAGGCATTACCATGTTTGGTAAAGTCAATATCCCGGTATTAGGTATTATCGAGAACATGAGTTTTCACCTTTGCCCTGAATGTGGTCATAAAGAGCACCCATTTGGTACTCATGGTGGCAGCCAAATCGCCGAAAAATACAATGTTCCTTTACTGGGCTCATTGCCACTGCATATCAATATTCGTGAATCTATGGACAACGGCACACCCAGTGTAATCAGTGAGCCAGAAAGTGAAGTGTCAGGGATATATCGCGAAATCGCCCGCAAATTAGGGGCGAAATTAGCACTTCAACAAGTTACATCAACCGTAAAAATTAGCATATCAGACGACGAGTAAGGTTAAGAGATGAATTCTCAGCAGTGTGTCATTATTGGGATTGCCGGTGCGTCGGCGTCGGGTAAAAGTTTAATCGCCAAAACTATTTTTGAAGAGTTGTGCAGAGACTTAGGCACAAACCAAATTGGGGTGATAAACGAAGATGCCTACTATCGTGATCAAAGTCATATGACCATGGATGAACGGGTTAAAACAAACTATGACCATCCAAAAGCGTTAGACCATCAGTTATTAGCGACACATTTAACCCAACTTAAACAAGGTGAAGCCGTTAATATCCCTTGTTATAGTTACACAGAGCATACTCGCACTAGCGAAACACTCGCGATGCAGCCTAAAAAAGTGATTATTTTGGAAGGCATTTTGTTATTAACTGATCCTAAGTTACGTGAATTGATGGACGCTAGTGTGTTTATGGATACACCCCTGGACATTTGTTTCTTACGTCGGTTAACCCGTGATGTTGCTGAGCGTGGCCGAACGATGGAATCGGTGATCTCTCAATATAAGCGTACCGTACGTCCTATGTTTTTACAGTTTATTGAGCCATCAAAACAATACGCTGATATTATCGTACCTCGTGGCGGTAAAAACCGGATTGCGACTGATATTTTAAAAGCTAGAATTCAACATTTATTAGCTAAGTAACCGTACCAAGCAGAGGGTGTTGCATGCGTTTAACTGATATTGAAATTGAACAGTGTTTAGATAATGGCACCATTGTTATCGAGCCGCGCCCTAGTATTGAGGCCATCTCTGGTGTCAGTGTTGATGTGCGTTTAGGTAGCCAGTTTCGCGTATTTAAAGACCATACAGCCCCTTACATCGATTTAAGTGGCCCTAGTGCAGAAATGCAATTAGCACTTGACCGTGTGATGAGTGACAAAATTGAAATTGCTGAAAATGAAGCCTTTTTCCTCCATCCTGGTGAACTGGCTCTGGCAGTGACATTAGAAAACGTCACACTACCGGCAGATATTGTCGGTTGGTTAGACGGTCGCTCATCTTTAGCGCGTTTAGGGTTAATGGTGCATGTAACCGCGCACCGTATTGACCCGGGTTGGCAAGGTAAAATTGTTTTAGAATGCTATAACAGTGGTAAGTTACCCTTAGCATTGCGTCCTGGAATGACCATTGGCGCCCTTAATTTTGAACGCTTAAGCTCCGCCGTTGCGCGTCCTTATAACACTCGTAAGAGTGCCAAATATAAAGATCAGCAAGAAGCCGTGGCTAGCCGGATCAGCCAGGACAAATAATGGCGCTGGTTTGGGTTAACCAAGTAAAACAAGGCTCCATCAGCCCTTTTGACCGAGGACTGGCCTATGGTGATGGTGTTTTTGCGACAATGCGTACCGCTTCTGCCCATCAGGCAGCGGCGGTTTTGTTTTTGGACTCTCACCTGCAACGCTTGCAACAAAGCTGTCAGCGAATTGGGATTCAATGGCAAGCAAGTCAGCCACTTGTCGATCAACTCAGTTTATTAGCCGCCACGTATCCAGGTCACTGTATCAAGCTTTTACTCACTCGCGGTGTCGGTGGGCGAGGTTATCAAGCACCTGATATGGCCAATGTCACCGAAGTGGTTTCAGTACATGCTATTCCAGAACATTATCAACACTGGCAACAACACGGTATCGCACTGGCATCATCACCTATTTCTCTTGCACGACAGCCTTTATTAGCAGGGATTAAACACCTTAATCGGCTTGAGCAAGTATTGATAAAATCACAACCCTTAATCGCTAACACCGAAGATTGGTTGGTGTGTGACACTGATGGTTGGGTGATTGAATCTTCGATGGCGAATATTTTTGCTATAAAGCAAGGCAAGGCTTTTACACCTGCAATAACCCATGCTGGTGTGAGTGGTGTCATGCGTGAACAAATGATAGACCGGCTGTTACAAGAGGGCGTTTCGGTTACCGCACAGGCGATGCAATATGTCGATATTTGCAGCGCAGATCATATTTTTATTACAAACAGTTTATTTGGTGTTGTAGATGTTAACACCATTGACCAATTTCAATTTAGCCGTTGGACGCACACATCGCGATTCAGGCACGTTCTGAGTGTAAATTTATCATCATGAAAAAAACAATAACAACTCGATTACTGGCAAGTTTAATACCGTTATTTGCCGTGCTGTGTATCAGCGGATATTGGTTTGCTACAGACTTAATTGCATTTCAAAAGCAGCCATTACCCATCACTGAATTACAACCTCTAAATGTAGCTGCTGGCACGTCTGTGATTAAACTTGCGCAACAACTTGAACAACAAGGGTTGATTGTTGACAGTTGGAAGGTGAAATATCTGGTGAAACTTGAGCCTAAATTAGCCAGCATCAAAACAGGGTATTATCAATTAATCCCAGGGGATACGTTAGAGAGTGTGTTTAAACGATTACGTTTAGGCCAAGAGGCAGTATTTACCGTTACACTTATCGAAGGTAAATCCATTAAAGAATGGCAGCAAGCGTTAGCCAGAAGCGAGCATTTAGTGGTAGGAAGTGATGACTTTAACCAGGTGTTAATCGCCAATGGCGACACATCGGGGTTACCAGAAGGTAAGTTTTATCCTGAAACGTTTCATTATCATGCAGATGACAACGTACAAGCGGTATTACAACGTAGTTATGACATGATGCAAATGAGCCTTAAACAAGCGTGGGACGGGCGAGATGACGATCTTAAGTTAACGTCTCCCTACGAGTTGCTGATCATCGCGTCAATTATCGAAAAAGAAACCGGTAAGCCTGAAGAGCGAAATTGGGTTTCTGCGGTGTTTAATAATCGCCTAAAAAAAGGCATGCGTTTACAAACAGACCCAACAGTGATTTATGGTATGGGCGAGCGCTACAAGGGTAATATTACCCGTAAAGATTTACGAGAAGCCACTGCATTTAATACTTATAAAATCGATGGTTTACCGCCAACACCTATCGCCGCGCCAAGTCGTGCTTCATTATTTGCCGCAGCCAATCCTGCTAAAGTCGATTATTTATATTTTGTCTCGCGTAATGATGGTAGCCATGTTTTTTCAGCCACTCTTAAAGCCCATAACCGCGCAGTAAACGAATTTCAGAGAAAAAGAAAATGATGAGCCAAACAGGAAAATTTATTGTAATTGAAGGCCTTGAAGGGGCTGGGAAATCAAGCGCAATTGCATTAGTTAACGATTTAATCCAACAGTATACCGGACAAGCCCCTGTGTGTACTCGTGAGCCTGGTGGTACACCATTGGCTGAAAAAATGCGCGATCTGGTAAAAATTGCCGATGAAACCGATCCTCTGTGCGACGAGGCTGAGTGTTTACTCATTTATGCCGCTCGCGCGCAACTGATTGCTAATGTGATTAAGCCAGCTCTTGCTAAAGGGCAATGGGTGTTAGGTGACCGTCATAATTTATCATCGCTCGCTTATCAAGGTGGCGGGCGTGGGTTAATGCCGTTAGTCAAAGCGGTGAGTGATGCTTGTTTAGCTGGCTTTACCCCAAATTTTACTTTGTATTTAGATATCGACCCAAAACTGGGGTTAACTCGGGCGGCCAATCGTGGCGAGTTAGACAGAATTGAGCAACAAGCTATCGATTTTTTTGAACGAGCAAGGCAAACCTATTTGCAGCTCGCATCCCAAGACGACTCTATTGTGGTCATTGATGCAAGCCAAAGCATGGATAAAGTCCATCAAGATATTCGCAGTCAATTGCTACAGCGTTTACCTTTATTGCACAATAATAACTAGCGGATATTGATAAGGACTATGCTGAAATGAGCGATTATCAACTGGCACAATTGCCGTGGTTAGCTGATGCCCATCAAGGTTTTGTTGATGTGCATTATCGCGGTAAAAGCAGCCATGCTCATTTACTGAATGTCGACAATGCCTTGGGCGGTATTGTGCTTGCCAATGCTTGTGCACAAACGGTGTTATGCCAACAATTAACGCCAGTAGGGGCGTGTGGTCAGTGTAAGAGTTGTTTGCTACTGCATTCGGGTACCCACCCTGATTTGCACATTATAGAGCCAGACGGAAATCAAATTAAAGTTGATCAAATCCGTCAACTTTGCCAGGCCTTGACGCAAACAGCACAGCAAGGTGGGGCAAGAGTGGCTGTCATCACTCATGCTGAGCGATTAAACATTGCTGCCGCCAATGCCCTGTTAAAAACCTTAGAAGAGCCCGGTGAAGGCGTGGTGCTAATTTTACAAACTAATCGTAAATCGCAGTTATTACCCACGATAACCAGCCGTTGCCAAACGTTAGCATTTATCTCACCACAAAAAGCCGATATTCAACAATGGCTGGCAGAGCAAGATTTATTACCCGCGCCAAATTCACAAGGCAAAATTCATGATGTAACCTGGTGTATTAACGTAGTGGGTGGTCCTTTATCCTTGGCCAGTAGTTTACGCAGTAAACATTATCAACAGTTACTGGCGTATCGCCAAGATTGGGCTCAGAGTTTAAAAACGGGACATTTATGTCATAGTCTTTTGAGCTTGTCTGAACAACAAATTGTTGATGCACTTAATGTTTTGTATTTGTACTTACGCCAATATGTGTTAAAAAGTAATAGTAAGGTTCAATTACAAACGCAAGTGAGTGACTCGCAGCAATTGAACCCGTTAGTGCAAGCTAAATTATTAGAGCTTGCTGGGCGCATAATGCAAATGTGCCAAAAGCTGGAAACAATGCCTAGTGTGAATACTCAGGCGTTGTGTCAACAATATGTCCTAGCTTATAAACAATTAACACATTGATTAGCTAGGTTTTATATCAACATTTTACGAAAAGAATGCATTCATATATGGTTGATCTTGTAGTTAACTACGATACATTACACAAACTTTATCGTGCTTATATGCCGTTTATTAAACCGGCAGGCTTATTCATTGCGACCACAGAAAGCCATTTTTTAGGCCAAGAGCTAACAATCTCATACCGTTTGCCAAATGCAACGCAAGCCAATGAATTTAAAGGCGCAGTGGTGTGGATTAACCCGATAGGTGCTTCAGGCGGGCGTCCTGCGGGTATTGGTGTGAAAATAAAGTCGGATGTAGAAAGTCATAAACACCATATTGAAAAACTTTTATCAAGCGAACTGTCCTCGAGTGATTTGACCTGCACCATGTAGCTAGGTATTCTTGCGCATCTGATTTAGTTACTGACATCGTTGTGAAAGAATACCCATGTTAATTGATTCCCATTGTCACCTTGACCGCTTAAAAGCGGCTCCTGATACTGAAAGCCTTCACACCATTATGGATAACGCCAAAGCACAAGGTGTTGACTATTTATTATGTGTTAACGTTCGTCAGCAAGGCTTTGAAGCCATGCGCGATAAAGTTGCTGCATTTAATAATGTGTTTCTCTCTTCTGGTGTTCACCCACTTGATGTGCAAGAAGGCTTGAATATTGAAGACATCAAACGATTTGCGACCGATCCAAGAGTCGTGGCCATTGGTGAGACCGGTTTAGATTACTTTTATTCTAATGACACTAAGACGTTGCAACAGCAATGTTTTGAGCAACAAATTGCCTTAGCCGTTGAAGTGAATAAACCATTAATTGTCCATACTCGAGATGCTCGAGAAGACACCATTAATATGCTTAAAGCAGGTAATGCTGACAAAGTTGGTGGCGTGTTACATTGCTTTACTGAAAACTGGGAAATGGCCAAAGCGGCTATCGACTTAGGTTTTTATATTTCAGTTTCAGGGATTGTAACGTTTAAAAATGCTGGGGAATTACGGAGTGTTATCCGCCAGGTGCCTAAAGACAGGTTACTGGTTGAAACAGACTCTCCTTATTTAGCTCCAGTACCACATCGTGGTCAAGAAAATCAACCAGCATACGTTCGTGACGTAGCAGAGTTTGTGGCTGAGCTTCGCGGTGAAAAATTCGATGAGCTAGCACAATACACCACTGATAACTTTTTCAATTTGTTTAAAGATGCTGCCAAATTGATTGGGCGATAGCCATTAATGGCAGATAAAAAAAGACCCAAAACTATCCAATTGTTTTGGGCCTAGGGGAAGGGCTCAATAAAGAGCCTTGCGCTACTGTTGAGGCATTTCATTGGCTGAGTATGGTATACCATCAAGTTGTTGAACTTATAAATGGTTTGCTCTACTTAGGTACATTGAAATGCCAAATTCTCAATGGGCTGTAAAATAAATTATAGTCAGGCTTATTTATTTTGCATAACAGTAGTGAAAATATTTTCTACATCTACATCTACATCTACATCTACATCTACATCTACTTCTAAATCTACATCAGTACCAAGAGTCTCATAATTCAACATGGTTATAAGGTTAAATTGACTTTGTCGCGTACTAACTCTCTTGGTAAATTATTTTTTAGTCTATGGCCTAAATGTTTAACCACGCCTAATACAACGTCGTGATAACTCACCAACATTTCCCCGTGGGCAGTAATGGCTAATTGCTGCTGTAATGCGTCATTAAAAGAGTCTGTTGCAATATCTCTGCCCATTAAAAAATCTTGTGCCTGAGGCGCGGATAATTCAACAGTGCGAGGCAAGTATTGCGCTGAGCTTGATAATGCAATAATGGCTTCGTGTTTGGCTTTATAGCCTTTTTTCATGACATCTGCGAGTTTAAGTCCAATACGCTGAAAGCGCATCTTGCCAATAAATGGCATAAACATGGCTGGAAATAACCAGTATTCATCGTCGCGCAGCATGATGATGTCATCTACGGGGAGTTCGATTGCAAAACTATCGCTAAAGTATTGTCTTAATTCTACTTGTTGCTTATCTCCAGCAAGAGTGAACGGAAAGTTTTTTTGTAACTTCGGCTGTTTTTTTATGCGTTCAACCGATTTCGTTTTACGCATTTTTGCAACAAAAAAGCCTTCACTGTCGTAAATTTGCGGCCAAACATGCAAAAATCCTTCTTCAGTACAGGCTTTGTTTGCGCCATCAAACAGATTTTTCAGTGAGACAAACTCAACGGCATCAGGATAAGTCTGCTGCAAATACTGACAGATGTGTTGGTTTTCTAACTGGCTTAACGTACAAGTTGAATAGACTAGCGTGCCACCTGGTTTTAATGCCAAAAAAGCAGATTCGATCAACGCTTTTTGGGTTTCACTAATGGCTGTAACGTCTTCAATGTCCCAATGCTTTAATGCCAGTGGATCTTTACGAACCGTACCTTCACCACAGCAAGGTGCATCTAATAAAATAGCGTCAAACGATTCAAATAAATATTCGCCAAATACGCAGCCGTCAAAATGAGTCAGAGCAGTATGGCTCGCGCCCATCCGCAGTACATTGGCATGGAGCACTTTTACGCGGCTTGCAGAATATTCATTAGCCACTAATAAGCCATTATTTTGCATTAAGGCTGCTATTTGCGTGGTTTTAGACCCTGGTGCTGAAGCGACATCTAAGACTAATTCTGCAGAGGTATTGTCAGCAAATAAGGCTGTAGGCGGTAACATCGAACTGGCTTCTTGAATATAAAACAAGCCTTGGATATGTTCGATGGCGTTACCCAGCTGCACATCATCTTTACCGTCAATCCAAAAACCGTCATCACACCATGGAATTGGCTGTAATTGCCAACCCGTCTGAGTCATTATCTCAACAAATGCAGGGGTCGTTATTTTTAACGTATTAACCCTGATTGATTTGCGCAGTGGAATATCGCAAATGGCGATAAAATCATCCATAGACAGATGAGCAGGCAATTCTTTTTCGATGTGACTGATAAAGTTTGGGTTTAATTGGGCCATATTAACTACGTTACATTATTTATTGCGGAATTAGCCTGATCATACCACGGAATTGTTGCCCCCGTTTCGCAATGATTACTGTATATTAAACAAAAACTCACCACTGAGTCATGGAGTTATGTGTGCTAAATAGGGTTTGGCTTTTATTTTTTATTGTCGCAGCACTTTCAATTGTTATTCAATTGATTGGTGGCAACACTGAGGTGTTAAGTGAGTCGGTTACGGCATTATTTGCCAGCGCTAAGCTTGCTGCCGATATTTCACTCGGGTTAATTGGGGTATTGGCTTTATGGATGGGCTTAATGCAGGTTGGCGAAAAGGCCGGAGTCGTCGGGCTATTTGCACGTGTATTTGAGCCATTGCTGTCTAAACTCATGCCAGAAGTGCCTCGTGGCCACGTGGCGTATGGCAGTATTAGCATGAATTTAACTGCGAATATTTTAGGATTAGACAACGCAGCAACGCCTTTAGGCTTAAAAGCGATGCACGATTTACAGAGTTTAAATCCGGTTAAAACGGTCGCGACAAATGCGCAGATTTTGTTTTTGGTGTTAAATACGTCTTCGGTGACATTGGTACCTGTTACCGTTTTTTTATATCGTGCCCAGCAAGGGGCGGCCAACCCTGCAGATGTGTTTTTACCAATCCTATTGGCAACGAGTGCATCAACAATAGTGGGATTATTAGTCGTTGCCATTGTGCAAAAAATCTCACTGTTTAACAGTGTTATTTTAGCGTATGCAGGGCTTATTATCGGCTCATTAATGGCTGGTATCGCTTATTTAGTGACCTTGTCTGCAGATGCCATAGGTCAAATGTCGATGGTGCTTGGCAATGGTATTTTGCTCATCTTGATATTCAGTTTTATCCTTGCGGCGGGTTATCGAAAAATTGCCGTTTACGATGAGTTTGTCGAGGGAGCAAAACAAGGCTTTAATCAGGCGATAACCTTAATTCCATACCTTATCGCAATGTTACTGGCCATTGGCGTATTGAGGGCTTCTGGCGCATTAGATTATGCGCTACAGATGTTAGCATCCGTGGTGAGTGGTTTAGGCTGGGATACACGCTTTATTGATGCTATGCCCACCGCGTTTATGAAACCGTTTAGTGGTTCTGGTGCGCGGGCAATGATGTTAGAAACCATGGACCATCATGGCGTTGATTCTTTTGCGGGGCGTTTGGCGGCCATTTTACAAGGAAGCACGGAAACCACATTTTATGTGTTAGCGGTATACTTTGGTTCTGCCGGTATTCGTAATGGACGTCATGCGCTCAGTTGTGGCCTTGCTGCGGATATGGCCGGTATTAGTGCGGCAATCGGTGTGTGTTATTGGTTTTATGGTTAATTAACGCGATAGTAAGTAATTTACAAATTGCTAATAAGTAATAATGATTAAATTACTAATAACGATTAAATAAAAAGGCCGATAGTGATATCGGCCTTTTTGTCATTTATATCAAACTAAACTTATCATTTGGTTTGCGTCGGTTGCCACTCGGCCCATTCTTCAAGCATGTTATGTTGCAAGAGGATACGGTCATTGACAGACAAGGTGTTTGAATCAGTAGTGACATCTCGTGTCGCAATGGCTATCCCGCCAGCTAGAATCGTTTCAAGTGATTGAGTTTCTAGTTGTGCACCCGAAAATAAGCCAACATCTAATTTGATCCCAGAGGCATCCCAAAATTGACTGCTTTTATTGACAAGATGAGCGTATTGGGCGTTCACATGTGCAAATAACGTAATATCAACACCGCTATCCGCTAATTGATATCCATCAATCTGCCCGACATTAATGCCACGGAAAAACAGAGGTGTGCCCACTTTAATTGAACCTAATTGCGTATCGACTAGCTGAAATCTCACAGCATCAGTTGGTACGTTTGCATCTAAGCGAGCATGGTTTTTAGCCGTGAATACATCAGTGGTTAACGTTTCTTTTCCTGGGATTACCCCGATATAAGGACCAGTGAGTAGGGTTTCAGGTGCGTTGATACCCGCAAGTGATATTTGCGGCTCTACAATAAAAAACTCACTGTCTACGCGACTAAAATGAGCCGCATAATCACCATAAAGATAAGCTTTGGCATTAAGTATTGTTAAGCTTGGGTCAAGTTTAACGTGTGATATTTCACCTATTTGATGGCCTTGGTATCGTATCGCCGCTTTGGGTGTCACTTTCGCGCTGACAGGTAAGGTGAGGTCAATCACTTTGGCCTGCATTAACGCTAAAGACTGGTTATCGTATAAGCGTAAATTCGTCTTGGTTTCGCTTGCAGTATTACCGTCTAAATGCCCAAGGGTTATACCGCCATTAATAGCACCTTTAAGTGGCGCTACATCTATATTCACACCAGCAAGACTTGCATTGATGGATACGGCATTGTTTCGCCAAAACACCGTATTGGCTTTGATTAGCGGTGCAAACTTTTTGTCGATGTTAATATCGATATTGAATTTATCTGTTTTAGCCTGCCAATTGATTTTAGCAACGGCCCCAATTTGCATCTTTTTGTAATAAATAGGCGAGCCTTCCACTAAATCAGCACCATCAATACTGTTTAAGGTTAACTGGGTCATTTGTTGTTGCGCGTATAAAGATTGCGCGGTTGCTAAAGACTCATGTAACGCTAAGGTGCTGTTTGCTTCAACCAAAGCCTTACTTTTAGCAGGAACAAGGCTAATAGCGCCTTCTAACATAGTGGTTAAGTCTCGCGTCGTTACATTAACTCCATCAAGGGAGGCATTGATGGCCAATGCACTTTCTGGCACAAAAAAGCTGCCTTGAGTGACGAGATTCTTAAATTCAGGCAGAATCTCGATTTGATATTCAACGCTTGTAAAGTCATCACTTAAGTTAACGCTAACCACTTGGCCGATGGGCAATTGCTTATAACGTATTTGCGCGCCATTGCTCACCCCTGTGTGAGTGGAAGCCACGACAGTTAAAGCCAGTTTATCAGCACTGAGTAGGTCAGGGGCTTGTGAGGCAAGGGTGAATTGCATTGTTTCTGTTTGCGGTTGAGTACCCGGTAATACACTAATGACACTCCCCGTGATTAATCGGCCAACATTTTTCATGCCTTTAAGCGACAGCTCAGCTCCGCTTAACCAAAAACGGCTATCAGGGGTAATGAGTTCTTTATAGTGATGATCAACACGAACGGATAATTCTACTCCGTTTTTTGTCAGTTGTTTTTTGTCAACATTACCGACAGTGATGCCCCGGTATACGATGGCAGTCCCTTCGCTAATATCTTCAGCATCAGCAGTCAATAGTGTGAACATAACACCACCTATAGCGGTTTGTTCATCTTGAAATAATGGGTAAGTATCGCCGTTCTTCGCCTTAATTGTTTCTGAGCCACTGTCGAAACTGATACCACCGGCTAAAATGGAAGCAATACTCTCAGTGTTAACTTTAATGCCTGCCAGTGATGCATCAATCTTTAATCCAGACACATTCCAAAAGCGGGAGTCTTTGTGCACTAAGTGAGTGTATTGCTCTTGTACAAATGCACTAATGATAATTTGTTTATTACCGTCAAGGCGGTAACTGACCACACTACCCACAGGCACTTGGCGGAAGAACACCGGTGAACCCACATCAATAGAGCCGAGTTTTGGGGCTTTTAGCTCAATCATAATACCTTCGCTACCCGGTAAAATTGCCGGCGCTTCGCGCTGAGCTTCAAACTCTGTAGCCGAGCGGCCATCACCAGGTTGAATAGCAATATAATTACCTGAAAATAAGGTATCTAAGCCTTCAACACCGGTAATGCTTGCTTTAGGTTTTACAAGCCAAAACAAAGTATTTTGATTTAAAAATGGATCAGCACGGTAGTCCATCACAACTTTAACGTTAACACCTTTCAAATCGTCATCGATCCCGATATCAGACACTTTACCCACAGTTAACCCTTGGTATTTCACTAAGGTTTTACCAATGTCGATGCCTGCTGCACTCGGGAAATGGATTACAATTTCAATGCCAGACTCTTTGATGCTTTTAACGCCAAGCCAGGCGCCTAAAATTAACGCGACCACGGGCAATAACCAGATTGGCGAGAATAATTTTTTCTTCACAACTTTAGGTGATTCAATTTGTGTCATGTTTTTTTTCCAAGCGGTCCCAGAGTAAACGAGTATCAAGCACTTTAGCGGCCAGTTGTGTTAGTAAAATAACTAACGCAAAAGCCGTCGCTGCAGGCGCAGGTTTAGCATCAAGTAATTGCCCCATATTAACGAGTGCAACGGTTAATGAAATAACAAATAAGTCGAGCATCGACCAACGGCCAATCCATTCAATAATATGAAAACCAACCATTAATTTTCTTTTTGAAATAGGTAAGTTAAAGCTAATAGCGGCTAAGTATGTCGCCAGGCCAAATATTTTTAACCAGGGCACTAAAATACTGGCCGTAAACACAATAATAGCAATCGGAAACATGCCTGTTTGGACGAGATGGCTTATGCCGCTAAAGATGGTGTCATTGGTCACAACTCCACGGTTTGTTAACAGCGTAATAGGGTAGATATTGGCTAGCACTAATAAAATAGTGGCGGTAACAAGCAACGCCCAACTTTGTTGTACGCTGGCGTAATTACGTGTCGATAACGGACTAAAACAGCGACGGCAATGGCTATTGCTCGTGACATTGAGCTTTTTACACACGGAGCATAAACATAACCCTAACTGATTACCTTGTAGATGTGTAGGTGCAGTTACCCCCTGCTGTGTAACGACCTCAACGGGCTGCTCAGATGTTGATGATTGATCAATGTTCATCGACATAACTCCACATGTGTTCAAGATTATATTCTCGTTGTAAAAATAAAATAATGACAAATAACATGGTAAAGCTAAACGTGCCCATACCAAAATACACATCTGAAAAATCGGATAATTGAAATGCTGACACTAAAAAACTGATGACATAAATTTCAAGCATGGTCATTTGTGCAATTAACCCCTGATTTTTGAGTAATGTAGTATAAATGCGTTGCCAAAAAGATCGCTGTAGTTTTAACTTTACGATAATAACTTGCGTTAAAATTGATAAAATTAACACTGCAGGCGCAATCACAGCGGCGACTAATACGGCTAATCCCACCACCCAATATCCTTGTGTCCATACGGCAATGGCGGCTTCTATTACTGTGGTGGTGCGGATACTGCCTAAAAAGTGAATTTCCAATACTGGTAATAAATTCGCGGGGATAAAGATAAACAATGCAGCAAGGCATAAAGCTAGCATGCCATTAATAGAGCAATAAGGTGAGTCATATAATACCGTATCGCAACGCGGGCAAATAGCCCTTGCACTTGAAGGCAATGCACGCTTTGTGACTGCCAGATCACAAGACCGGCATAAGATGATGGAATCGTGGTCATCTAGTTCATGCATCAAAAGTTTTTAATCCATAGTCATACACGGTGTTATAAATGAAGCAAACACTTGCTAGGTCATCTTTTTGACTCAAATGACGGCTGATAAAATACAGCACACAATCTATCTGCATTGCCTGATAATATCAGAATAATCAGAACACTTGCATCATAAGTTAATAGTATGAGATTCTATGTACTGTATATAAAAACAGTGAGGATAATATCATGGCAGTGATTACCCAATTTGTCGTGGTCAGAGAAGGGGTGGAAAAGATGACATTCACATCGAAAAAGGAGGCTGACGCCTACGATAAGATGCTTGATATTGCCGATAACCTACTTCCTTTTTTAACGCAAGCAGATTTAGGGCTTGATGAAAATAAGTGCGAACAACTCGCATTTTATCTAGCAAACAATAAAGATGAGCTTTCTAACTTGCTAAAAGGCACAGTACAGGTTAAAACCCCTCCTGCAGCAAAAGTAAAAAAAGCGTCTGCAAAAAATACATCAGCGGAATAACGACGTTAATGCCCATAGTGAGCATGAGCGCCAGAGTTAAGGAACAAGAATGAAAACCGAATTTTACCAAACATTAAACCGCCAAGCCCAAGCATTGTTAGAAGGCGAAGACGATTTAATTGCGGGCATGGCTAACTTTTCAGCATTACTTAATGATAATTTAACAGACCTTAATTGGGCGGGATTTTACATTAAGCGTGCTGACCAATTAGTATTAGGCCCGTTTCAAGGTAAAGTGGCTTGTACTCGAATTGCGATGGGTAAGGGCGTATGCGGAACCGCAGCGGCTTTAAATGAAACCCAGCGTGTTGCAGATGTGCATCAATTTGATGGTCATATTGCGTGCGATTCGGCGAGTAATTCAGAAATTGTCATCCCGGTTCGCCGCGGCGAAGAGGTTGTGGCCGTTCTAGACATCGACAGCCCATTATTGAATCGTTTCGATGAAGATGATCAAATTGGCCTAGAAATGATGGTAAAAAGTTTCGAATCTTGCCTATTTGCTCAAATAGCGAACAAATAAGACTAAATCATGGTCGCATTCGCTGCGGCGGGCTTTATAATACGCAGCTGCACGCATTTGTACTGGATTTCATTGTTAGCGATGATTTAAGCTGATAGTCAATTCGGTTAAATTGTTAAGGTTTGTTTCAATGACTTTAGCAAACAGGCGGATAGTGATAATTTGTACGTTGAGCTTTAACGATGAAGCTTGGCGAAAGATGAACGACTGCATGGCAATTAATGCCGCTGAACCAGTCCCTTTATTAACGTGGAAGTAAAAATGGAATCAACAGACAAGTTGACCGACACCAACGCAATTTTAGCGTATTTATATGAAACCTTTCCTTTATGCTTTATTGCTGAAGGTGAAACTAAGCCATTAAAGATTGGTTTGTTTCAAGATTTGGCTGAACGGTTAGCTGATGATTCTAAAGTCAGTAAAACACAATTACGTGTTGCTCTTCGTCGTTACACAAGTAGCTGGCGCTACCTAAAAGGTGTTAAAACCGGTGCAAAGCGTATCGATTTAGATGGCAGTGAATGTGGTGAGTTAGAGCAAGAGCATATTGACCATGCTCAGGCGACGCTAAAAGAAAGCCAAGAAAAGGCTAAAGCTAAGCGTCAAGCTCAAGCACCTAAAAATGCCCCAAAGAAGCCAGTGAAGAAAGCCGCACCTAAACGTGCTCCAGTGAAAAAAGAACGTCCAGCACCTGTCGCTGCGCCTGTTGTTAAACTTGAGCCTGCAAAGCTTGAAGAGTTAAAACAAAAGCAACGAGTGAATGTTAAGTTAGGCGCGACACCGGTTCCTGGTGTAGTAACTGATATTAACAAAGAAGATGTGCATGTTCAGTTAGACACTGGCTTGACCATCAAAGTACGTGTAGAGCACATACTATTATAGAAATTTAAGGAGTACTTGTTGATGCGAAAACTTACCTTGGCCGTGTCGATTGCCAGCTTATTTGTCGGCTTTTCGGCGTGGGCAATATCACCAACGATTCAAATCAGCGAGTTACCCAAGCTAGCACAAGAGCCACAACACAAAGTGGCTAGCAAGCGAGTAACGACTTTATTTACTCGCTCGCACTACCATCGTTTTAATCTTGACGATGCTTTTTCTGAACAAATTTACGGACGTTTTCTCGAGCAACTTGACTATCGTCGTAATGTGCTCACAGCAGAAGATATCGCTAGTTTTGACCAATACAAAAATCAATTTGATAATATGGTGGCTTCGGGTGATATAAGCCCTGCATTCACCATGTATGATTTGGTGCAAAAACGTCGTTATGAACGTTTCGCTTATGCATTAACACTTTTAGATAAAGAGTTTGATTTTACCAAAGCAGGCGATGCCTATGAGTTTGATCGCGAAGAAGCGGCTTGGCCAAAAGATGACGCTGAAGTTAATGAATTATGGCGTCAACGCGTTAAGTACGATGCGTTAAATCTAAAGTTAACCGGTAAAACATGGCCTGAAATTGTTGAAGTGTTAGAAAAACGCTACAACAATGCGATTAAACGCTTAAGCCAAACACAAAGCGAAGACGTGTTTCAAAGTGTGATGAATGCGTTTGCTCGCAGTGTTGAACCCCACACCAGCTATTTATCGCCTCGCAATGCTGAACGTTTCCAAATGGAAATGAACTTAAGCCTTGAAGGTATCGGTGCAGTGCTGCAAATGGATGACGACTACACCGTCATCAAAAGTCTTGTCGCTGGCGGCCCTGCAGCAAACAGTGAAAAATTATCTCCTGAAGATAAAATTGTCGGTGTCGGTCAAAAAGATAAAGATATTGTTGATGTTATTGGCTGGCGTTTAGATGATGTAGTCGACTTGATTAAAGGCCCAAAGGGCAGTGAAGTTGTATTACAGATTTTACCTAAAAAGGGTGGCGCAAATGCTAAACCTTTTGAAGTCACCATTACACGCGACAAAATACGTTTAGAAGATCGAGCGGCAACCTCTAAAGTGGTTGAACCAAAAGACGGCCAATATGCCAATCGCAAGGTCGGTGTGATCCAAATTCCTGGTTTTTACATGAATTTATCGCAAGATGTTGCCAAAGAAATTACCAAACTTGAACAAGACAACGTTGAAGGCATCATTATTGACCTTCGTGGTAATGGCGGTGGAGCCCTCACTGAGGCCACGTTATTAACCGGTTTATTCATTGATATGGGGCCGGTTGTTCAGATCCGTGATGCTAATGGCGGTGTCAATCAAAACCGAGATAACGATGGTAAGAGTGCATATAACGGCCCGTTGACTGTGATGGTTGATCGTTACAGTGCTTCAGCCTCTGAAATTTTTGCTGCGGCGTTACAAGATTACGATAGAGCCCTTATTGTAGGGGAGTCAACGTTTGGTAAAGGCACAGTCCAGCAGCACAAAAGCTTAGGCAGAATTTATGATATGTACGAAAAGCCAATCGGCCATGTACAGTATACCATCGCTAAATTTTACCGTATTAATGGCGGCAGTACTCAGTTAAAAGGTGTAACGCCAGACGTTCGTTTCCCTAGTGCTCTAGAGCCAGGTGAATATGGTGAGTCTGAAGAGAAAAATGCATTGCCATGGGACAAAGTACCCGTAGCGCAATACAGCACACTAGGTAATATTACACCAAACTTAATCAGTAACTTAGACGTGAAGCATAAAGCACGTATTAGTACAGATACAGAGTTTAGTTATATCTATGAAGATATTAACGAGTTTAAAAAGCATCATGATGACAAAACGATTTCACTGGTTGAGAGTGAGCGTATTGCTTCACGTGAGTCTGATGATAAACGCGCTTTAGACCGTGAGAATGCTCGTCGTACTCATCAAGGTTTGCCAGTAGTTAAATCGCTTGATGACATTGAAACAACGGATGACAGTAAGTTACCTGATGCATTTTTGGATGAAACGGCATATATCACATTAGATATGGCTGATGCAGAAAAACTGGCTAACGCTAGTACTAAATAAGTCACAACGTAATGACAAAAACGCGCTTAGGCGCGTTTTTTCTTAATAAAATTAATATCGATATGTTTTACCGAATTTAACGAACGGTGTAACTGCCTGGTTATATTTGTTTAACGGTACGATAAGCACTGCGACATCAATGAGTTTGTTCGAAAAGGATCCTGTATGAGCCAAGCACAAGAAAAACACCTAAAAAATTATGCCAAGCCAGTATTCACCATTACCCATGTTGATCTTAATGTCATTTTAGATGGCAAAAACACCAAAGTGACAGCGACAAGTAAAGTGATCCGTAATGGTGATCACCAACACGAGTTGGTATTAGAAGGTGAGCAAATATCATTAAGCTCGGTTAAATTGAACGGTGTGGCTGCAAATTATCGCCAGCATGATAACCAGTTATTTATTACCACAGATCAAGCTGAGTTTGAGCTAGAAGTGATTACCTTGTTAGATCCTGAAGCAAACTCAAGCCTTGAAGGTTTGTACATGTCTGATGGCGCTTATTGCACTCAATGTGAAGCTGAAGGTTTCCGCCGCATTACCTACTTTTTAGATCGCCCTGACGTGCTAGCCATTTATACCGTTCGTATTGAGGCCGATAAATCAGCGTTTCCTTTTTTATTAAGTAACGGTAATTTGGTCGACAAAGGCGAAATGCCGCGCTCTGGACGTCATTTTGTTAAATGGCATGATCCATTTCCGAAACCGAGTTACTTGTTTGCCCTTGTCGCGGGCGATTTTGATGTATTAAATGACAGCTTTACTACGCAATCAGAGCGCGAAGTTAAACTTCAAGTTTTTGTTGATAAAGGTAATTTGCACAAAGCTGATCATGCAATGGCATCATTAAAAAAATCGATGAAGTGGGATGAAACACGCTTTGGCTTAGAATATGACTTAGACATTTATATGATTGTTGCTGTTGATTTCTTCAATATGGGCGCGATGGAAAATAAAGGTTTGAATGTGTTTAACACTAAATACGTCCTTGCCGACACAGCCAGTGCCACGGATGATGACTATCACGGTATTGAGTCGGTTGTGGGTCATGAATATTTTCACAATTGGACGGGTAACCGCGTCACTTGCCGCGACTGGTTTCAATTAAGCTTAAAAGAAGGTTTAACGGTATTTCGTGACCAAGAATTCAGTTCAGATGTTGGTTCACGCGCAGTGAACCGTATTCAAGCGATTCGTGTCATGAAAAACCAACAGTTTGCTGAAGATGCAGGACCAATGTCGCACCCTATTCGTCCAGAAAGTGTCATCGAAATGAACAACTTTTATACTGTAACGGTATATGACAAAGGTGCTGAAGTGATCCGTATGATGCACACCATTCTAGGCGAAGAGGGCTTTCAAGCTGGAATGAAGTGTTATTTTGAGCGCCATGATGGTCAAGCTGTCACTTGCGATGATTTTGTCAATGCTATGCAAGATGCCAGCGGTAAAGACTTAACCCTATTTAGACGTTGGTATAGTCAAGCGGGTACACCTGTGGTGACGGTAACCGATAAGTTTGATGCTGATAAAGGTGAATATCATTTAACGGTTGCTCAACAGGTTGTCTCTAAAGGGGTAAAAGGTCAAACGTTACACATCCCATTTAGTATTGAGTTGTTAGACAGTGCAGGGAACTCGTTAGTTAATAAAGTATTGGATGTCACTAAATCCATTCAAACATTTGTGTTCGATGAAATAAGCTCTGCACCAACACCTTCTTTGTTACAGGATTTCTCAGCCCCTGTTAAATTAGTTTATGACTTTACCATTGAAAAGCTAGTGCATTTAATGCGCTATGCAACAAGTGAAGTTGCGCGTTGGGAAGCATCGGTGCAATTAGTCAGTCAAACGATTTGGGCTAACATTGCCCAGTTGCAACAGCAGCAAGTGATGACCGTCGACAGTCGAGTTATCGAAGCATTTAGGGGTATTATTTTAGATGTTAATATTGATCAAGCGCTTGTAGCTGAAATCTTATCTATCCCATCTGCTTCAGCGCTAATAGAACAAGTTGATACTGTTGATTTAGACGCCCTTGCAAAAGCCAGAGAATTTGTCGTCGAAGAGTTAGCCACCGCATGTGAAGATGAATTATTAGTACGCTATCGCGAGCTGGCTAATATCGATGATGCAGGTGCTCGTGCATTTAAGAATATAGCGCTAAGTTTACTGTGTCAGGTATCTGATGTGCATGAGAGCTTGGTCGAAAAACAATATTATGCAGCGCAAAATATGACTGATTGCCTTGGTGCATTAAAGGCAGCGGCCACCGCACAACTAGCTTGTTTGCCTGCTTTGTTAAGTGACTTTGAATCGAAATGGCACTCTACGCCATTAGTCATGGATAAATGGCTCACCTTGCAAGCGCTTATCAATAGTGATGATGTGATTGAGCACATTAAACAGCTAACTAAACACAATAGCTTTAGTTTCTCTAATCCCAATAGAGTGCGTTCATTAATCGGTGCGTTTGCAGCAGCGAATACGTATCAATTCCATCGTGCAGATGGCGAAGGTTACCGCTATTTAACTAAAATCTTAGTTAAATTGAATAAAAGTAACCCACAAGTTGCCTCGCGAATGATTACTCCGTTAATCCAATTTGCTAAATTTGACGTTAAAAGGCAGGAGTTAATGAAGCAGTGTTTGCAAGAGCTCAAAAATCTGCCCGATTTATCGAAAGATTTATACGAAAAAGTCACTAAATCGTTGGCTTAATAGTTGTCGTTTTACTGTCATCTTATTAAGATTAACGGATGACAGATTAGACAATAAGAAAGGAGAGCTTGCTCTCCTTTTTTGTGGAGAAAACAATGGAATTATACTTTTCTTTGAATGTAAGTTACGACGCTTTTTTACCGTACTACCAAGGGCTTGCTGAAAAAGTAGAAGTGCGTGATCAGCATGGAAGAGTGTTGCACATCAATGGTAAGTATTTTAGAACATTTCTAACCCCTCAAGGGATACAAGGTAAGTTCAAATTATTGTTAAATAATGATGGGAGCTTTAAATCACTGAATAAAATTTAGAGTATATACTCCAAACGTTTGATTGATTCATGTTATGGTAAAGTGAATAAGATGATTATTTATAAGTGTATGAAAATAAACTTTTTTCATTAGTGGTTCATTCTTTGTAAACATTTCTATTATCTCAATTCAAATATAAGCGTGTTTTTTTCGATGCTATTGAACCGGACATCGTTCATTTTCTTAAACATTTTCTTTTTTTTGACCTTGCTCAATATAGTTAAATGCTGTAACAATGGTGTTGCCTGTGGGCTAACAAGATGTTGGTTTTAATTCCTATAACAACTAATCCAACAGGTTACGGAGATGAACTAAAATGAATATTGTTAAAAAAAGATTTAACAAGTCGGCTCTCGCTTTGGGGGTGGTGTCGGCATTATGTTTGGGTATGAGCACTTCAGCCTCAGCAGTTTCGTTTGATTGGGGTGATGTTCAAGGAACATTTGACTCAACATGGACAGCAGGTGCAAGTTGGCGCGTATCTGACCGCGATTGGAGTGGTCAAATTGGCAAGGTAAACCAACCCCAATTTGATTGGTCTGGCTATTCTGCTTTTGGTGGTGCGTTTGGTTCAACCAAATACACATCGGCTCAAATTTGGGACCAGTCTGGTTCATACTCGAGCAACAACGATTTAAGTAATTTATTATATGCCAAAGGTGATACTACCTCTGAGATTGTAAAAGGTCTGCATGAGTTATCACTGAAATACGAAAATTACGGTGTATTCCTTCGTGGAATGTATTTTTATGACCGTAAATTAAACGACGGCACTTACGATTTTAATGACCCGTTAACGGGCCAAAAGTTTGACCCATGTGAAGATAGCGAAGCATCAGAAGTGCAATGTAAAGACATTCGCTTATTAGATGCGTTTGTTTATGGTAACTGGGATTTAAATGACGGTGCTAATCCATTAAGTGTTCGCGTCGGTAGCCAGGTAGTGTCATGGGGTGAAAGTGCACTGATCTCTCATGGTATTGCTGAAATCAACGCGGTTGATTTAAACATCCTTAATGCACCAGGTTCAGAACTTAAAGAAGCATTTCGTCCTCAAGGGATGGTATGGGCTTCTTTAGGGTTAACTGAAAACCTCAACGTTGAAGCTTTCTATCAATATGAGTGGCAGGGTATTTGGGTTCCTACACCAGGGTCCAACTTTGCAACCAATGACTTTGCCGGTTTTGGTGGCTACAGTCAAAATGCACAGTTAGGGTTTAACTCTAACCCTGATATTAATCAAGACTTCTTAATATCTGAATATTCTCGTTTATACGAAGCGGCAGCAGCGACAGGGTTTAACCCTGCATATGCGGCCTACATGACGGCATATTCAACTAAAGTTGCGTTGGTGCAAGATGCTGCAGATCCAAGTGATGATGGCCAATATGGTATTAAATTAGGTTATTACTCTCCAGAATTAGGCGAAACTGAGTTCGGTTTGTACTACATGAACTACCATAGCCGTCGTCCAATCATCAGCGGTTCAGCCTCTAACTTTACTGCAGAAGCGATTGGTCGTGATTATGGTCGATTAGCCGCGAGTGGTGGAAACATCGACCGCGATTTACTGCTGAGCATGGAAACGTTCACTAAATCACAAATTGTTTATCCTGAAGATATTCAATTATATGGTTTCAGCTTTAACACGTTAGTCGGTGACACATCTGTTGCGGGTGAAATTGCGCATCGTGTTGACGAACCATTACAAATCGATGATGTCGAATTACTGTTTGCTGCAATGCCTCAACAGCTAGCAAATGCGGGTTTACGTCCAGATTTAGACGGCATTTCTCAAATGGATGTTCCTTTACCTGGAGAAACTGTTGATGGGTATATCACTCGTGATACCACTCAGGCACAAATGACGTTCACTCATTTATTTGGCCCAACATTAGGTTTAGATAACTTAACCATGCTAGCAGAAGTGGGCGGTGTTTGGATCCATGACATGCCAGGGTTTGATGAGTTGCGTTTAAGTGGCCCAGGTACGGCACGTTCTGGTGGTAATCCAGATATGCCGGGCATTATTGAAGCGTTACACAATGGCCCAGAAACGAATCCATTCCCAACAGATTTTGCTTGGGGTTACCGTCTAGTGGCTAAAGCTGACTTTAACAACGTGTTTGCTGGGGTAAACATGTATCCACGCATCATTTTCTCTCATGATGTTAAGGGTATCACGCCTGATCCTATGTTCTTATTTACAGAGGACAGAAAGTCAGTAGCGATAGGTCTAAACTTTGATTATCAAAGTCGTTGGGGCGCGGACATTTCTTACAACAACTTCTTTGGTGGTGTAGGAACAACAAATGCGATGACTGACAGAGATTACATCTCTTTAAACGTCAAGTATTCGATTTAAAAGGATAATTATAATGAAGAAACTGACGATATTATCGGCAGCAGTGATTATGGCACTCGGTGCACCTGCTGCGCTGGCGAAAGTATCACAAGCTGACGCTGACAAATTAGGCACAACCTTGACTCCTTTAGGGGCTGAAAAAGCGGCGAATGCCGATGGTTCAATCCCCGCTTGGGACGGTGGTATTACTAAGCCTGTTGCGGGTTATACCAAAGGAATGCATCATCCTGATCCATTTCCTGAAGATAAAATACTATTCACCATCTCTAACGCGAATAAAGCGCAATATGCTGAGTTTTTAACGCCAGGCCAAAATAAGCTATTTGAGCTTTATCCTGATACGTACAAAATGAATGTGTATCAAACACATCGTAGTGCATCTGTACCTCAGTATGTTTACGATGCAACCAAAAAGAATGCCGTTAATGCTGAATTAGTTTCACAAGGTAATGGTATTTCTGGTGCAACAATTGGCGTCCCTTTCCCTATTCCAGCAACGGGTTTAGAAGTGATTTGGAACCATATTTTGCGTTATCGTGGTGTGGATGTAGAGACTTATCGTAGCCAAGCAGCACCAACGTCTAGCGGTTCTTATACGCTTGTTGAAAATGCTGAAGAAATTCGTTTTGAGTATACTCGTCCAGACATCACGTTGGATAAACTTAAAGAAACCAATACCTTGTTTTATTTTAAACAAGTGGTTACACAACCTGCTCGTTTAGCGGGTACTGCTTTGCTAGTAAAAGAAACCATGGACCAAGAGGCATTACCTCGTCAAGCATGGACTTACAACACTGGGCAACGCCGTGTTCGTAAAGCGCCAAATGTAGCATTTGATACGCCAGGCACAGTATCAGATGGATTAAGAACTACAGATGACTTCGATATGTTTAACGGTTCTCCTTCACGTTATAACTGGGAACTTGTTGGCAAAAAAGAAGTTTATATTCCTTACAATGATTACAAGCTGCATTCAGACAAATTAAAGTATGACCAAATTTTAAAACCTGGTCATATCAATCCTGAATATGCACGTTATGAAAAACATCGTGTTTGGGAAGTGAAAGCAACGTTGAAAGACGGTATGCGTCACATCTATAAATCTCGCGTATTTTATATTGACGAAGATTCATGGCAGGTATCATTAACGGATATGTACGACAACCGCGATGAGTTATATCGTGTTGGTGTGGCACATACCATTAACTACTATGATGCATTAACGAATTGGAGTACGTTAGAAGTATTCCATGATTTACAATCACGTCGTTACTTAGCAATGGGATTAGATAACGAAGGCCGCATGTACAACTTTGATGCGTCACTTTCAGAATCTAACTTTACCCCAGATGCGTTAAGACGTGCCGGTATTCGTTAATTAGCCGTAAAATTGGGGCGCTTAGCGCCCCTTCATTGTTAAGGAAGTTTGTATGACGTTTAGCATGCTTCGCAGTGCAGTGGCGATTGGGATTAGTGCATGTTTATATACTGCTTCAGTCAATGCCCAATTAGACCCACTAACTGTTCAAATTCAGCCTTTAGCTCAATCCTCATTATTACTTGATATTGCCAATGCGGGCGACCATCTCGTTGCCGTAGGGCAACGTGGTAATGTGCTATTACTTAAAAATGGTCAATGGCAGCAAGTTGCTACACCTGTATTAACTCAGCTAACTAAAGTGTTTTTCTTCGATGCTAAGAAAGGCTGGGCTGTTGGCCATGATGCGACAATTATTCATACCGAGGACGGTGGTGAAACTTGGTCGTTACAAATGCAATCAACGGAGATTGAAAAACCCCTTTTAGATGTGCGTTTCTATACGGCTAATGACGGTATTGCTGTGGGGGCCTACGGATTATTTTACCGTACTGCTGATGGCGGTAAAACCTGGCAAGACGAATTTCATCAAGAGTTACTCTTTGAAGAAGATATTGCTTACTTAAATGAGCTGAAAGCTGAAGATGAGGCTCTTTATTTATCTGAACGTTCTGCCTTATTGCCGCATTTTAATCGTTTGATCCGCCTAGCTGATCAACGTTTATTATTGGTAGGTGAATTAGGGATGGTTGCCGTTTCAGAAGATAATGGCCACACCTTTAGTAAAGTCGATTTTGATTATGATGGATCAATGTTTAATGCCATTCAGGTGGGTGACAACATTTACGTGATGGGGCTGCGTGGTCATGTGTTCAAATCAGATTTAAGTTTATCAGAGTGGCAACAAGTTGACTTACCTGTTGAATCGTCAATCAATGGGGCGCTTGTTACTGCAAATAATGAACTATACCTTGTGGGAAATGCTGGGGTTGTATTGTCTATTGATGATACCAAAGCTGAAATCGTCACTCGACGCCAAGGTGAAAACATTGTGGCAATTGCGAAGGACAGTAAAGGCCAGTTATGGTTTGCCGGTTCTAAGGGACTGTTCCAGCTTAACTAACCTTACGGTTAGATTGGATTATAAAACAACAATAATAGGGCCGATAAGATGTTAGAAAAACTGGTCAATGGATTCGAATCTCATTTATTCCGTAATCGGAAATGGGTCATTATTTCATTTATTTTTATTACCTTTTTTTTAGGTTACCAAGCCAGCCAATTAAAAATGGATGCGGCTTTTAGTAAAAATATTCCGCTTAACCATTCGTATATGCAAACTTACACCAAACACCAAAAAGATTTTGGTGGTGCTAACAGCATCATGGTGGCGGTTGAAGATACGAGTGGCAATATCTTCAACCCGGTATTTTTTGATGCACTTAAAAATGTGCATGATCAATTATTTTTTATTCCGGGTGTAGAACGTTCACAAGTTAAATCGCTTTTTTCACCCTCTACCCGTTTCACCGAAGTGGTTGAAGACGGCTTTGCCGGTGGTCCGGTGATCCCAGCTGATTTTCGTAATGATGATTACAGCTTGAAAATTGTTCGCGACAACATTGAAAAAGCAGGCATTGTCGGTCGACTGATCGGTAACGATTATACTTCTGCAATGGTGTCTGCACAGTTGATGGAGTTTGACCCACAAACGGGGAAGGCCATTGATACCATTGCGTTTGCCAACCAATTAGAACAAGAACTGCGAGGCAAGTTTGAAAACGATAAGATAAAAATCCATATTATCGGTTTTGCCAAGATGGCTGGGGATGTTGCAGAGGGCGCCAAAGGCGTACTGCTGTTTTTCTTAATTGCCATCGTCATCACAGCGGTAATGGTTTACCTGTTTTCTAAATCCATCATGTTAACCATTTTACCTTTAGTGTGTAGTTTAGTGGCGGTTTGTTGGCAGTTAGGCTTATTAACTGTGGTTGGGTTTGGCCTTGATCCCATGTCGATTTTGGTGCCCTTTTTGGTATTTGCAATTGGTGTGAGTCACGGGGTACAGATGATCAACGCTGTGCGTCGCCGTGTACTTGACGGTCAGAGCACAAAAGCGGCCTCAGCGTCAGCATTTCGCAGTTTACTGGTGCCCGGTGGCGTCGCGCTTTTATCCGATACGGTTGGTTTTTTAACCCTGTTAGCGATTGACATCGGCATTATTCGTGAGCTTGCTATTTCTGCCTCGTTAGGTGTGGCAGTGATCATTTTAACCAACCTTATTTTATTGCCATTGGTGATTTCATATTTTGAATTACCTAACAAGCAAGAAAACCCAGAAAAGCGCCAGAAGATTGAAAATATGTGGCGTTGGTTATCAAACTTTGCCACGCCGAAATATGCTGTCATTGTGTTGATTTCAACTGCAGTGTTGTACGGGATTGGTTTTCAGCAAGCGACTAAGATGAAGATTGGTGATTTACAGGGCGGTGCACCCGCACTTCATCAAGACTCTCGCTATAACCTAGACACGTTCTTCATCACTGACCATTTCTCTATCACTACCGATGTGATGACAGTGATTGTTGAAGCAACACCTGAAGCCTGTACTTACCACTCTGTATTAACTCAAATTGACCAATTTGAATGGATGGTTGCCAATACTCCGGGTGTTGAATCTACCGCAAGTTTGGCTTCTGTGGCCAAAAAGGTGAATGCAGGCTTTAACGAAGGCAATCCTCGTTGGGAAATATTACCGCGCACTACTGCAAGCTTGGTACAAGCTGTGGGACAGGTGCCGACAACCTCAGGTTTGTTAAACGGTAATTGTTCAGTCATGCCTGTGTATTTGTTCTTAAAAGATCACAAGGCGGAAACCATTGAAGTTGTGGTCAAGAAAGTAAAAGCGGTTGCGGCAGAACTTAATAGCGACACATTACAGTTTAAACTGGCTTCGGGTCCTGTTGGTGTTATGGCGGCGACGAACGAAGCCGTCAGTGAAGCACAGCTTCCAATGATGTTGTATGTTTATGGCGCGGTGTTTGTATTGTGTTTAATCAGCTTTAAATCACTTAAAGCCACAGTTGCAGTCATTATACCGTTGTACGTAGTGTCAACGTTAGCCCAGGCGTTAATGACTTTACTCGACATTGGCCTAGCGGTGAGTACTTTACCGGTTATTGCACTTGGTGTCGGAATTGGTGTTGATTACGGTATTTATATCTTATCGACAATGTCCAATAAACTGACAAATGGTATGCCAGTACAACAAGCTTACTTTGAAGCATTAGTCGAGCGCGGTAGTGCGGTGATATTTACCGGGTTAACGTTAGCTATTGGTGTGAGCACTTGGTTCTTTTCAGACCTTAAATTCCAAATGGACATGGGAATTTTGCTTACCTTTATGTTTTTAGTAAATATGTTAGGGGCAATTATTATTCTTCCAGCACTTTCGGCTATGTTCTGGCGAAAAAAGTAAATAAAACATGTAATTAAATAAAAAAGGGAGCTTAGCTCCCTTTTTTATTTTGCATAGTTACTCTATGCAAACGACTTAAATGTCATTTTAAACGCTAATCTATGCTGACGACTGGATTTATAGAGGATGTACCACTAAAATTTTCCTCGATATAGCAGCAATTTAGTAATAAACTTTGCACCAGATCTCAGATATGAGTTTCTTTTGTAAAACGCAAAACAGTAGTTTACGTGATAAATACAAATGACTCGGACCGACCGAATCAACAAGCCGAAGCATCCATATAATGATAAAAGCGCTGCCATAGACGCTTAAGGAATCTGCAACATGGCCTTGAAAGATGCAATGCCTTCTGTACTACTTGAAAACGTAGTCAACTTAATTCACACAAAAATCCCTAATTCTCAAGCCAAACAAGTGGAGCAATTTGCTAATTGTCTCTATGCCCATATGTCAAAAGACGATCTCAATGCGCGAAATGACAGTGATTTATATGGTGCAGTTGTTAGCCTGTGGAATGCCCTTAATAAAACATCACCAGATAAAACCCATATCCGGGTGTTTAATCCAAGCCAAGCAAAACACGGCTGGCAGTCAACACATTCTGTGATTGAAGTGATTCAATCTGATATGCCGTTCTTGGTTGACTCATTAACCATGGCGCTAAACCGCATGGGCATAACGGCTCATGTGATGTTACATACGCCATTGGCTGTGATCCGCGACAACAATGCTGTCACCGATGTGTCATTTTTAAATGATGCAGCAGAAGACAGCGGCAATGTTGCGGTATTTTTGATTGAGATTGATAAGCAAAACAGCGATGCCGACATTAAAATTATAGAAAAAGAAATACAGTCGGTACTTGCAGATGTTGCAGCCTCAGTCAATGACTGGCAGTTAATGACAGATAAATTAACTGACACGATTAAACAATTGCCTTCACGGCCATTTCCGGGCAACAAGGCCGAGTTACAAGAGTCGATTGATTTTTTAAATTATTTAAACAATCACCATTTTACTTTGCTTGGCTACCGTTATTACGACTTAAAGCGCGTTGAAGGCGATGTAGAGCTTGTACCTGATTTAGACTCAAGTCTTGGTTTAATGCATCGCTCTAAAGCTACTCACAGTGAGCGTGGCCTTTTACTGTCAACCTTGTCTGACTCAGCACGTAAAGAAGCCTTAGATGAAACGTTATTAGTGTTGACTAAGAGCTCAGCCAAAAGCCGGGTACATCGCCCTGCTTATGTCGATTATGTCGGCGTTAAGCGTTTTGACAAAAAAGGCAACGTGATTGGTGAAGACCGTTTTATCGGTTTATACGCTTCTAATCTTTATAACCGCAGCCCGCGTGAAATCCCTTTATTGGGTGAGAAAGTGCAACGTATCCTTGATAATTCAGGGCTTACACCGCGCTCGCACGATTATAAAGCGTTGATGAACATTCTTGAGAATTTACCTCGTGACGAACTAATCCAGGCTAAAGATCATCAGCTTGCTAATATGGCCCATGGCGTATTAGAAATGCAAGATCGAGATAAGCTTAAGTTATTTGTTCGCAAAGACGGTTTTGGTCGCTTCTTATCGTGCTTAGTTTATGTATCAAAAGACCGTTACAACACTAAGTTACGTCAAGACACACAGCGTATTTTGGCACAACACTTCAAAAGTAATGAAGATGTTGAGTTCACCACGTATTTCTCCGAGTCGACTTTGGCTCGAACTCATTACATTATCAAAGTTGATAATAACGATATGGATGTTGATGTGGCCGCGATTGAAAAAAATCTTATCGAAGCAGCTCGCTCGTGGGATGATAAATTACACACGGCATTAAATAATGCCCTTGGTGAGCAAGCGGGTACTGGCTTAACGAAACGTTATTTAAATGCGTTCCCGCCAAGCTATAAAGATGACGTATTGCCAAGCTCTGCCGTAGTCGACATGCAGCACTTAGAAGCATTAGACGACGACCATAAATTAGGTATGTTGTTTTATCAGCCACAAGAGTCAGCATTAAACGACAACAAAGTTCGTTTAAAATTGTTCCATAAAGACGAACCAATTCATCTATCAGACGTATTACCAATGCTTGAAAACTTTGGTCTACGCGTAATTAATGAACGTCCTTATGAAGTGAAAACCAATGACGGGGCCACGTTCTGGATTTTAGACTTCTTAATGACAGTACAAGGTGCTGCTACAGAGAATCTTGCTGACAGCCAAGACCGTTTCCAAACGTCATTGTTACAGGTGTGGCAAAAGAAACTTGAAGATGATGGCTTTAACCGCATGGTATTGTCGACAGGCCTTAGTGGTCGTGAAGTCTCTATTTTGCGTGCATATGCTAAATATATGCGTCAAATCGATGCAACATTTAGTCAGTCATACATTGAAGAAACGTTCAGTCGTTATCCAAAGTTAGCTGATTTACTGGTGAAAATGTTCATCCGTAAATTCAATCCAAAGTTAAAAACACGTACTTTGAGTAAGTTCCTAGAACAAATCAATATCCAGCTCGATGACGTTTCAAGCTTAGATGATGACCGTATTATCCGTCGTTACTTAGATTTAATTAACGCGACATTACGGACTAACTTCTACCAAACCGCAGTGGGTGGTTTAGCGAAAGACTACATTTCATTTAAGTTTGCACCAGGCCTCATTCCTGAGATGCCTAAACCGTTACCGAAGTTTGAAATATTTGTTTATTCACCTCGTGTTGAAGGCGTGCATTTGCGTGGCGGTAAAGTTGCGCGTGGTGGCTTACGTTGGTCTGATCGTCGTGAAGACTTCCGTACAGAAGTATTAGGTCTTGTCAAAGCCCAACAAGTTAAAAACACCGTTATTGTGCCTGTTGGTGCCAAAGGTGGCTTTGTCTGTAAACAATTACCGACAGAAGGTGGCCGCGAGGCTTACTTTACTGAAGGTCAAGAGTGTTACCGTATCTTCATCCGTGCATTGTTAGATATTTCTGACAACATTATTAACGGTGAAGTGGTTCCACCTGTTGATGTGGTTCGTCACGATGAAGACGACGCATACCTTGTTGTTGCAGCTGATAAAGGTACCGCAACCTTCTCTGATATTGCCAATGCCATCGCAGTTGAATACAACTTCTGGTTAGGTGATGCGTTTGCATCTGGTGGCAGTAACGGTTATGACCATAAGAAAATGGGTATCACTGCCCGCGGTGCATGGGAATCGGTTAAACGTCACTTCCGTGAAATTGGCGTAGATTGTCAAACTACACCATTTAGCTGTGTGGCTATCGGTGACATGGCGGGTGACGTATTTGGTAACGGGATGCTGTTATCTGAGCAAACTCAATTAGTCGCCGCATTTAACCATATGCACATCTTTATTGACCCGACGCCAAACATTCCAGAAAGCTATGCTGAACGTCAGCGATTGTTTGTATTACCGCGCTCAAGCTGGGAAGACTACAACGCAAAATTGATTTCTAAAGGCGGCGGAATATTCTTGCGTTCTGCTAAGTCAATTAAATTGACTCCAGAAATCAAGCAGATGCTTGCTACTGACAAAGACACCATGAACCCAACAGAGCTGATGAAAGAACTACTGAAAATGCCAGTAGATCTGATTTGGAACGGTGGTATCGGTACTTATGTTAAGTCGAGCAAAGAAACCCATGCAGAAGTGGGTGACCGTGCTAATGATGCATTACGTGTGAATGGTAAAGAAGTTCGCGCGAAAATCATTGGTGAAGGGGGTAACTTAGGTTGTACCCAATTAGGCCGTATTGAATACTGTGCTAACGGTGGCCGCATGAACACCGATTTTGTTGACAACGTTGGTGGAGTCGATTGCTCAGACAACGAAGTGAACATTAAGATTTTCTTGAACACCTTGGTTGCAGAAGGTGAGTTAACGGTTAAACAACGTAACCGCTTACTGGAAGAAATGACAGATGAAGTCAGCGACATTGTGATTCAAGACTGTAAAGACCAAACTCGTACTATTTCGGTAACTCAAGTACATGGTGTATCACAGCTTAAAGAGCAAATTCGTTTTATTCAGTACCTTGAAAAAGACGGCAAGCTTGACCGTGCTCTCGAGTTTTTACCAACAGATGATGACTTAGCTGAACGTTTAGCCAACGGCCGAGCATTGACACGTCCAGAGCTGTCTGTATTAGTCGCTTACGCTAAGATGGTGCTTAAAGAGCAATTAGTGACGCCAGAAATCACTGAAGATGCCTATTTAAGTAAATTGTTAGTGGCTTATTTCCCTAAGAAGTTACAAGCTAAATATGCTGACAGAATGACGGCTCATCCACTGCGTGGCGAAATTATTGCCACCTCTTTAGCTAATGAATTAGTTAACGATATGGGCTTTAATTTTGTACAACGTATGCAAGATGAGACCGGTGCAACAGTTGCCGAAGCGGCTATTTGCTATACTATGGCGCGTGAAGTGTTTGGCCTTGATGAGCTAACAACATCAATTACAGACTTAAATGGCGTTATTCCTGCACACGTGCAAGGTGAGATGCTGCATCAGTTACGTCGTAATATGCGCCGTGCCTGTCGCTGGTTCATTCGTCATCGCAATCGTGCTCAGGATATTGTGCAAACAGTGGCCTTCTTTAAGCCAGTATTTGAACAGCTTAAAGCCAACGTTGACCAATATATGATTGCTGCTGAAGTGAAAGCCATTTCTGCTGAAATCACTGCGCTAACTAACCAGAATGTACCTAAAGCTGTCGCACAAGTTGTGGCAAAAATGAGTACCTTATTCTCTGCGTTAGACATTGCGCAAATCGCTCAACTTGAGAATAAGACTCTCGAGTTAGTTTCTGAAACCTACTTTAAATTGGGTGCAAAAGTTGAATTACATTGGTTCTTAGAACAAATCAGTGCTCAACCCGTTGCAAACCATTGGCAAGCGCTTGCGCGAGCTGCATTTAGAGAAGAGCTAGATTGGCAACAGCGTGCGTTAAGTTCTGCAGTATTACGTACCTGTACTGATACCTGCGATGCTGACAGTGTGATTAACGAATGGATGACATTAAACAAGCCATTGCTTGAAAGATGGTATCACATGCTTTCAGACTTCAAGGTCTCACAAACTCATGAATTTGCTAAGTTCTCAGTCGCCCTTAGAGAACTGAACTTGCTGATTTTGCATTGCGAAGGTCAGAAGTAGTTTTATACCCAAACAACCTGGAGATGTTCGATTTCAGCAAGAATTTACACACGTTTAAGCAAGGCATGGATTGCGGTTAATGGTTGTTCCCTTTCCAAAATCAATAACGCAGCATAAACGTGTGTAAAACTTGCCCATTGGGAGTTTCACCGTGTTCCCACTACGTTGTTGCGTTAATTCATAAGGTACCTACATTACCGTATTAACGCGCCTAGTATTGAAAACACGGTGAAGCTCTGAAACACGTATCTTCAAGTAGTTTGGGTATATAATGTAAACAAGCCCTGGCGATTGCCGGGGCTTTTTTTAGGTCTAGGAGAAACCATGTTTTACAAAATCGCACAAAAAGTCATGTTTCAGATGGACCCAGAGTTAGCCCATAATGTGGCTATTGGTAGTTTGAAAATGACGGGGAATACTCCGTTAAATTGTTTTTATCGCCAACATGTAAAATCAGCACCCGTGACCTGTATGGGACTGACTTTTCCAAACCCGGTAGGGTTAGCCGCTGGAATGGATAAAGACGGTGAGTCTATGGATGCATTTCATGCGATGGGATTTGGTCATGTTGAAGTGGGCACCGTTACCCCACGTCCACAGCCGGGTAATGACCAACCACGATTATTTAGATTAAAGCCTGCCCAAGGGATCATTAACCGCATGGGCTTTAATAACAAAGGTGTTGATAACTTAGTGCGTAATCTCATCGCCAAAAAATCCGATATTATGGTAGGAGTTAATATTGGTAAAAATAAAGATACGCCAGTAGAGCAGGGTAAAGATGATTACCTTATCTGCATGGAAAAAGTCTACCAATATGCTAGCTACATCGCCGTCAATATCTCTTCTCCTAATACGCCTGGTTTGCGTGCAATGCAATACGGTGAGTTATTAGATGATTTGCTCAGTTCAATTAAAGCCAAACAAACACAATTAGCCGAAAAGTACGGCAAATATGTTCCTATCGCGTTAAAAATAGCACCTGATTTGTCCGCCGATGAAATTCAAGCTATTGCGGACTCGTTAATTACCAATCAATTTGACGGTGTTATCGCAACGAATACCACCTTAAACCGTGATGCTGTAACAGGATTGTTGCATGCTGAAGAGATGGGCGGCTTGAGTGGTAAACCTTTGACTGATTTATCGACCCAAGTGATCAAACAATTATCGATCTGTTTGCAAGGTAAGATCCCGATCATTGGTGTCGGTGGGATCAATAGTGCTGCTGATGCGCTGGCTAAATTCGACGCTGGCTCAACGATGGTGCAGATATACTCTGGTTTTATATATCAAGGTCCAAAATTGATTGATCAGATCGTCAACGCTTATTGTGTAAAATAGCAGCGAAACTACCAAGTTATTGTTCAAAAATCATGCCGCGATCGAATTGTTGATCGTTCGATCGCGCTAACACTATGATACATATGTTATAATTTATAATTAAATTTTGATATTGCGTGAAATTTCATCTATTATGCACTGGTGTTCATTTTAATTTAGGTGCAGACAGCCATGTTATTAATGCCAAACAAGGACTGGCATTGGGAATACAATGAGACTTGCAAACAGCTGAGTATTTCATTGGGTTCCGAGATGGAGTTCTTAACCCCATATAAAGCTAAACAACTCATTCCAGATGCACTTACTGCCGCTGAATTCAGTATTGAACACGCTAAATTCTATATCAAAATGCTAGATACCCTTCCTAGAGTACTTCACATATCCGATGCTGGTATTGTGCAAACTGCGTTAAATGCCACCGCTGCTCACTTTCTTTTACAATCACAAATGCCTAAGTCGTGGTTTTTTGATGTCAGTGATGAATGTGTTTATTGCGAAGTAGGTAAGTTATTCCAATTAAACTGTGGTTATTCAAAAGTGTTAGCCTTGGTGATTGATAATGGCTTACAAGCCGCAACAGTGATGATTTTATCGCAGTATTGCCAGCTTTCAGACAGCAAATCGTTAGTCCAATTTGACACCATTAAAGTGATGCATAACCGCTTACATCCTTTACGTAAAGCAAGACAAGTCGTCGCGGCTTAATAGAGAAAAAGTGCCATTGAGCGTTTTTTAGATTTATTTTACGCGCGTTCAGTATGCCCTTGCTTACACTCGTTACCCGCACGTCCAGATAATCACACTTCCAGTTACTCGCACGACCAGTTAATCAACAAGAAAGCCTATTCCACATTGATGTTATACACATCGTTTACCACGATTTCGCTTCAACTGCTTATCCTCATAGATATTTTTTAGGCTATGATTAATACCATTTCCATTAATTATGTGACCAATCAGAGTCACTCAGACTGTCCAGTTTGAGGCGCATTGTTGAAAATAATGGTTATTCCCTTTTTAAGACTATGCAACAAAGAAATGGACAGTCTGAGCGCCTCCTGCAAGGCGGGTTTCTGTGCCTTCTATACTGCTTAATAGCATTTTGACGTAGAGCAACTATGCCTACAATCCTATTACTTGCCTAGAAGGCACAGAACTCCCGCTGAATGACCAGATAATTAGTGGAATTGGTATAATACCAATCCGCATTAATAAGTGACCATTACACTGTTTCATTAGACCATTACAGAATGCGTCCAGCGGTTTTTGATTAAGGCGTCGTTATGTCGTCATGGTGTTCACTTTCAAATAGCGAGAATGCAGAGCAAACTGCCGATGAATACTTAAAAGGCGAGTGTTAAAAGGGCTTACGCTGTGTTGTATGATTTCGAAAGATAACCACTATTTATTGAGTCATGCGTTTTGTTTAAATCCTTTAAACTCTCGCAGTGTCATCACTTACTTAACGCGGAATGGTATAGTACCGAGTATCATGTGGGGTGTTTTAGTATTCTGTAGCACAACATCATTGTCTAAATCGTAGGCTAAAATTATTGTCCAAAATCATCGGCTAAAAATACGGAAATGCTTGTATAACTTGATAACTTTACGTTACTTTACTCAATACGGTTAACCGAATGCATATTCTCTTTTATTGTTACGCTAACTTATGATAATGGCTCAATATGTGCCAAAACGTCATCGATTCTTAGTGTAAAGCACATTGTTAAGATAATGGTATTACCTCAATAGTGCCAGTGACTCAACGCGAATAGGACAGTCATCTATTATGACGGTAAAAATCAAAGATCGTACAATTGAAGAGAAAATATTATTGGCTGTGACAGTCGTGGCAATATTAATTTTATCGCCATTCTTGATTAAAAGTGTATTTGAACACAATCATTTACGCACCCTTGTCGATCTGATAGCCGTTGGCGGAATTTCAGTGATTTTTATTGGTGTTTGGTTTACCAGCAGGGTTAAGCTCTTTAGTGGATTGCTTGCCATTATTGCCCATGTGAATATTTTATTTGGTATTTATATCGTCGGTAGCGATTTAATTTTTTGGTTGTTTCCGATTATCATCGCCAGTTTTTATTTATTACCGACGTTTATTGCATGTCTTCTCAATGCCTTACTTATTTCAATTGCCGGAGTATTAACTTACCAACAATTTGATGAGTTCTCGTTACCGCTCATTTTGGCCTCTTTGGTAGTAACCGGTATTTTCTCGTTAATTTTTTCAATATTTATGCAACGCAAAAACCGCCAATTATCAGAAAAAGATAAAATAAGTCAGCTACGTAACAATATTTTGGAATTGATAGCCAGTTCGAGCAAATTGTCCAAAGTGTTATCTGCCGTTGTCGAAGGGATTGAAAACGAGCTGCCACGGGCGATGTGCAGTATTTCATTATTAGATGACACAGGTAAACAGTTAAGATTAGCCGCAGCACCCAGTTTGCCCGCGTTTTATAATGAGGCAATCGACATGGTCAATATTGCAGACGGAACCGGTACTTGCACTCAATCTGTAACACTCGGTAAAAGAATCATTGTTGCTGATATTGCTCGCCACCCTAACTGGTTGCCTTTAGCACATTTAGCCAACCAAGCTAAATTGGTTTCATGTTGGTCTGAACCCATTATTTGTCATCATGGTAACGTGTTGGGCACGATTGCAATATATTTTGATAGGCTTTCAAAACCGACAGATAATGAAATCAATTTGGTTGAGCAATTTGTCAATCTTACCCGAATTGCGATTGAGCGTGACAAAGCCGATAACATTATTTGGCATCAAGCTAACTTTGATAATCTAACCAATTTACCAAATCGACACTTATTACATGAGCATTTAACCAATGCGATGATAATGCAGAGCGCGATAAAAAGCAATTAGTGATCGCGATGTTAGATTTAGATAACTTTAAAGACGTCAATGATTCATTAGGGCATGGTGCTGGCGATTTGGTGTTAATTGAGTGTGCAAATCGAATCAAAAACACCATTAGAAAAAATGATATTGTGGCTCGTTTAGGCGGAGATGAGTTTATTATTGCCTTTGTGGGCACAACGGTCCCAGAGGACATTGATAAAATAGGTCAAAAACTCTTAATTACACTTGCTCAGCCCTATATCATTGATCATAAAAATGTCTATTGTACTGCCAGTATTGGGTTGGCATTTTACCCAAATGATGCAATAACCATCGAAGAATTACTCAGAAATGCAGATCAAGCGATGTACCGTGCTAAATCTCGCGGCCGTAATAGCATTCATTATTTTACTGAGAACATGAGTACTGATTTCCTTAAACGTATGGAAATCATGCGCGATTTACGTATTGCCGTTGAGCAAAAGCAGTTTTACATGGTTTATCAACCTATCGTTAACTTAACAACGTCGCGTATTACCAAAGCTGAAGCGTTAATTCGTTGGCAGCATCCTCAAAAAGGAATGATTTCGCCATTAGAGTTTATTCAGGTCGCTGAAGAAATAGGCTTGATTGTTGAAATGAGTGAGTGGATTTTTAACGAAGTTTCACAACAGGTCAATATCTGGCGTAAAGCCTATTGCCCTGATTTATGCATTAGTATTAATACTTCCCCTGTGCAATATAAAAATAATGGTGCACAAATTAACGCCTGGGCAGATTCGCTTATTTTACGAGGTATTCCTTGTGAGGCTATTTCGCTTGAAATAACCGAACATTTATTAATGGAAAATCAACTTGAAGCTGTTGAAGCGCTTGATAAAGTTCGCCTTCATGGGATGTCTGTTGCCATCGACGACTTTGGCACGGGCTATAGCTCTTTTGCATACCTTAAAGACTTTGATTTTGATTACTTAAAAATCGATCAACGGTTTGTGCAAAACATGTCAGCCGATAATAAAGACACGGCACTGTGTCAAGCGATTATTGTGATGGCCAGTAAACTGAAAATGAGCGTGATTGCTGAAGGGATAGAAACCGAACAACAAAAGCAGTTGCTCATTAATGCAGGCTGTACTTTTGGACAAGGTTATTTGTTTGCAAAGCCGCTTTCTGTTGTCGATTTCGAAGCGTTACTCATCGAACAACATACTCAATGATAAAAAAGTCAATCTTTGGGTGGTATAGGATAGAACTAGGCTCTATTTTGCGAGTTATCTTAAATGATAACTCGCAAGAGATTGGCGGTGATGAATAAAATAACGAGCGTCAGTTTTAGTGCAGAGTTAACTCATCTTTCGAATAATGCTAATCGGTGCGATACGCAATACCCAATGTAAAAATGCCCAGGGATAACTAGGCACAAAGGCATTAGCTTTCTCTTTTTGAATGGCATTTACCATGGCTTTACAACCTGTTTCGGTATCAACTATAAACGGTACTGTTTTGACTTTTTCGTTAATCTCACTGCGAATAAAGCCCGGATGAACACAAGTGACTTTTATAGGCGTATTCATCACATCGATACGAATACCCTCTGTTAACGAAGTTAGGGCTGCTTTAGTCGCCGCGTAAACCGTCATGGCTCGTCTAAAGCCACGTACTGCACTGATGGATGAAATCGTCACTAAATGGCCACTATTTTGTTCACGAAAAATAGCCATTGCCGCTTCACATTGGGCTATTGCGGCAATGAAATTAGTTTGCGCAGTTTGTAAATTAGCCGCAAAAAAGCCGGTTCCAATCGATGCGCCTTTACCCATGCCCGCGTTGACGATGACTCTGTCAAGTTGTCCCATTTCTTGTTTAAATTGGCTAAAGACTTCAAACACTTGCGGATGGTCGTTTACATCAAGTGATTTAATCAGCACGGTAATATTGGGGTTGATACTTAATAAGTGTTGTTTTAATTCTTCAAGGCGGTCTAGTCGTCTAGCGCACAAAGCTAAATTATGATTTTGTTTAGCAAACTCAATGGCCATACCGCGTCCTAAACCAGAACTTGCCCCAGTGATTAATATGTTGGTCCGTTTCATCATCTACTCTTTATTATTCTTAGGTGTTAAATACTCATGACGCTATAGCATCACGTTGAGTGTCTATTAAAGGTTAAATTAAACTGTACAAATGTTGCTGAGTACCCTCAAAGTACCCATGCTCATTTAAGGTTATCACACTCAGTCGTTGTCGTTTAATGTGCAATTGTGTCACGCTGCAATTAACTAACTGTTTATTAATATTGAAAAATTGTGATTCAGGTATCGATAATATTTGCATTACTGCGGCACTAATTACGCCACCAGAGGTGTACACAAAAACCGTGTCATCATCGTCGGTTTGTTCAATAAGCTGAGTTAACCCGTTTGCAATCCGTTGGCTAAATTGTTGCCATGACTCACTATATTGAGCGCTATTGTCGGCATGTTGCCACTGATTAATTGCTTGGCTAAAGAGTTCAATAAAGGCTCTGGTCGGCGAGGGTTGTTGGCTGAGGTATTGCTTCATTGTGTCTGGATGAGCTAAATCCGGTCGATAAACGGCAATCACTTCTTCATGATTAAATTCATTCCAATCGGCGCAAATCTGTAGCGAGTCGTGTAATAACGGAGGTGACAATGCCGCTAAACAGGCATTACGCGTCTGTTGATGGCGAGCCATATTGCCACAAATAACATGATTTGGTTGAATACCGCGTTGGTTAAAGTGTTCCGCTAAGTGCCGAGCCTGGCTATGACCAAGATTCGACAAGTTGTCGTAATTATCACTGCCAAAACTCGCTTGACCATGACGGATTAAATAGATGTTAGCCATGGTTATCCTTGTTGTTTCATTGCGCGATGACAACGCCACATTAAGTAATGTGAGAAAATCCAAAATTGTTTGAATGCCGGGTTACGCGTTTGCTTGTGGTGATAGCGATAGTAAATTTGTTGCACAATACCTGCTAAACGAAATAAACCAAACACTTCATAAAAACGAAAATCATCAATAGTGATGTCCATTTTGTCACAGTAATATTCAACCACTTGCTTACGAGTCAACATGCCTTCAAGGTGTGTGGGTTGGCGCCGGGTCATTTGGGCTAAAAAGTCATCATCGGCTTCAACCCAATAGGCGAGAGTATTGCCTAAATCCATTAATGGATTACCTAAGGTTGCCAATTCCCAATCGAGCACGCCATTAACGTTACTGATGTCATTTGGATCTAACACCACATTATCAAAGCGAAAGTCATTGTGGGTTAAACAAATGGTTTCTTGTGATGGTTTATGTTGTTGCAGCCAAGTCATGACTTTTTTACCAGAGGGGACATTCCAGGTTTTAGCTTGAGTATAGCGAATGCTCCAACCATCAATTTGGCGCTGTGTGTAACCTTCACCCTTACCAAGGTGATTGAGGTTCGCAGCATCAAGATCCACTTTATGCAATTCAATTAAGCAGTCAATGACATTAGTACACAGCGTGTTGGCCTGTTGTTTATCAAGGTGTAAGCCTTTGGGTAAATTTTGTCTTGGAATAATGCCATTCAATTTTTCCATGACATAAAACTCAGTGCCCAATACGCTTTCGTCTTCGCAATGTGCCAGCATGGCGGGCACATAAGGGTACACAGGTTTTAGCGCTTGTTGTAAGCGGTATTCACGGCCCATGTCGTGAGCGCCTTTGGCTTTTGTGCCCATGGGTGCTCGGCGCAAGATGAGTTCACAATTGCTGTACGTTAAGCAATAAGTCCAGTTTGAAGCACCGCCTGTGTATTGGGTTATTTTGAGATCGCCTTCAAGTCCGCCGATATGTTGTGTCAACCAAGGGCCAATAACGTTAGGGTCGAGTTCTTCACCCGTGCGAACGGATTTCGCTTTATCTAAATACTGTTGGTTCATTTAGTTTGCTCATTCCCTAACAATTGTCTTAATTTAAGTGTTTGTTTTAATACTAATTTAAAATACCAGCTAAGCGGCAGTAAACGTTTTAACCGATATAAACGTTTGCCCTGTTGGTGCGTTAATAACAGAAACTGTTTATTTGCCTCACCTTGATAAGCAATGTCGGCGACTTGAGCTGCATTGATGGGAGACTTATCAAAGAGTTTACCCAACAGCTTTTCCATTGTAGGCAGTTGTGTACGTAAACTACTCCCGAGATTGGTTTTAAAAAATCCTGGACATAATACGCTGACATTAATATTGTCATCGGCAAGTTCAAGTCGTAATGTTTCTGACAATGACACCACCGCTGCTTTTGAGGCGTTATAGCTCGACATAAACGGAATGGGTGTCAAGCCTGCTTGTGATGCCACATTGAGTATGCTGCCATAACCTTGTTGCTTAAAAAAGGGCACAAATTGCTGGCACATATTCACCATACCAAACACATTGATTTCCATTACCCAGCGCCATTGCGACATAGGCTCCGTTTCTATTTTATCTGCTGTTGCTACGCCGGCATTATTCACCAATAAATCAATATGCTGCCAACGTGATTGCACGTTTTCCAACAGTGCGGTAATGCTGTCTGTTTTGGTGATATCGCAAGGCACAAAAAATGCTTTTCCACCTAACGCTTGTATTTCCTGACAGACTTGTTCGCCAGCGTGCTGATTAATATCGGCAACGCACACCTCAGCATGTTGACTGGCCCATTTAAGTGCCAATGCTTTGCCTAAGCCTGATGCCGCACCGGTAATGAGCACATGTTGTTGTTTTGTTTTCATCGTCATCACCGTTATTTGTATTTTGCTAATTCTAGGCGCGACACCATGGCCATGTGCACTTCATCGGGGCCGTCAGCTAAGCGTAAACTGCGTGCCATAGTGGCAAAACCGGCCAATGGCGAGTCATGATTCATCCCTGCACCGCCATAGAGTTGAATGGCCATATCAACCACTTGGGTTAACATATTGGGTACAACCACTTTTATCGCAGAGATATCCGTCATGGCGTGCTTTACACCCAGATTATCTATTTTCCACGCGGCATTAAGGGTTAATAATCGTGCTTGTTCAATGCTCATACGGGCTTGAGCAATTCGCTCTAAATTTCCCCCAAGCTTTATAATGGGCTGGCCGAAGGCCACGCGAGATAATCCGCGTTCAATTGCTAAGGCTAAAGCGCGTTCTGCGGCGCCGATAGCTCGCATACAATGGTGAATTCGCCCAGGACCTAAACGACCTTGTGCAATTTCAAAACCTTTTCCGAGTCCCATTATGACATTGCTTTTAGGTACACGAACATTAACGAGCTCCATTTCACCGTGTCCATAAGGCGCATCGTAGTCGCCATAAGCGGTTAACATCCGAGTGATATTGACACCAGGAGTATTGATAGGCACTAATACCATACTGTGACGTTGATGCTTAGGTGCATCTGGATGAGATAGCCCCATAAATATCATGACATTACTGTTTGGATGACCTAATCCCGTTGACCACCATTTTCGGCCATTAACGATAACATCGTCGCCATCTTCAATGATGGTTGCCTGCATGTTTGTGGCATCAGATGACGCTACATCAGGTTCTGTCATGGCAAACACTGAACGAATATCTCCAGCAAGTAGAGGTGTGAGAAATTGTTTTTGCTGTTGTTCATCCCCAAAGTGATAGAGCACTTCCATATTGCCAGTGTCGGGTGCATTACAGTTAAAAATTTCAGGTGCTAAAATAGAACGCCCCATTTCTTCTGCTAATGGTGCGTATTCAACACAGGTTAAACCTTGGCCGAGAGTGGCGTCGGGTAAAAACAAATTCCATAATCCAGCCGTTTTCGCTTGTGCTTTTAGTGCTTCTATTTGAGGTAATAACTGCCATTGAGTCCAATCACTACTGTGATTAATGCGTCTGTTTTCGGCGAGTAACTCTGCTTCTACAGGTAAAATCTGCTCATCTATAAACAATTTCACTTTCGCTAAATATTGTTGTGATTTTTCTGTAGCGTAAATATTCATCTTTATACCTTTGTATTCTTAGTCTAAAAGCCACTAATAATGTGATCTGTTAAGCATATGTTGTCAGCATAACGTAGTAATCAATATGAATGAAATGAAAAAATATGTTAGCTTGTGATGAATAATACTCATAGTATTGGCATGACACATTAGTTTTTATTCTTGAGGTTAATATGGCGGATACAAAAGCAATTCAACAACTTGATTTAAATCTACTGAAGATTTTTGAAGCGCTGTACTTTGAGCAGAATATGACAACGGCAGCGAAATCGCTATTTGTTACACCATCTGCGGTCAGTCACGCCATAAAGCGCTTACGTTTAGTATTAAATGACCCATTATTTGTACGTCAAGGTCAGCAAATGCAACCCACAGCAGCTTGCCAACGTATGGCGCCACAATTGATTAATGCGTTGAATCGTATTCGAGAGGTGTTGCAACAATGCGGCGAATTTGACCCATTAACAACAGAGCAAACATTCACCATTGCTATTCATGAAGCATTAGAAAGCCAAATTATGCCGGCGCTTATTAATCACGTTGCTGAGTTAATCCCGCAAGCTAACATTGCCAGTATTGCACTCTCTAGAGAGCACATAGCACGTCAACTTGCCAATGGTGAGGTTGATTTAGCCATTGATGTTGCACGAGCAGTCAATGCTCCTTTAATGCACACACAATTAGTGTCGGATCCATTTTGTGTACTCATTGATCCGCAACATCATCTTTGCAACAACGGCACTTTAACCCAGGAAGATTATTTGCTGGCGCAACACGTTGCGGTGTCAAGTCGTCCGACAGGCAGAGTGATGGAAGATTTATTGCTGCAGCAACAAGGGATTAATCGACACATTAAATACCGATGTCAAACCTATCAAACAGCAGTCAAAATAGTCAGTAACACGGCACTGATGCTAACGTTACCACGTTCAATTGCTTTACAGTTTTTGGACTCTGATTTAAAAGTAATCCAGATACCATTTGCATTAACCGACATCGATACCCATTTATATTGGCACAGTAATACTCAGTCAGATCATGCGCTTATCTGGCTTCGGCAACAAATTGAAATCGCAGTCGAACGATCAAATTTAGTTAGCGTTGAAAATGAATAATGAATACTATTTCGCAGTAAGAAGTTTAAATGCACACCAAACATATACATATAGACAAGAAAAGACTTAGCTATCGTTAGTATTAACGCATGTCAGAACGAAGATTTGCCGATGATATGTGTAATGTGTTTGCTTAATATATTTGGCCAATAAATAAGTTAACCGTGATGTTGTTTGTTGGTCTTGCTCCAAGCTAAACGAAAAGAGGTGGTATTTAATAAAAACATGAGCTTAGCGTGTGCCATGACCAGCCGGCGGGTAAAAATAAACTGACTGTTGAGACTTTACCTCTAAGTCATTCTTTTCCATAAATAGTCCGTCATGTTTAGTTATTCATTTTGCCATTGAGTACTGAACTTTAATCTACCTTATTGCATGCTAGCTAAAATCCAGTCCCTGCATCACTTCTGTTTGCAAGCCAATGCGAATAGCTTAAAAAATATCCTGTTGTGAACATTCAGATATCGCCACATTATCCGATAAAAACTAACCACCTTGATTGACAAAAAGACACTTAAGCGCAACAGTGATTAATGCTTAAACAATATGCGTGTTAAAGAAACAATTGTGTTAATTGATCCATAAAAATAATTATAAATCACAAAGAGATGGTGCATGTATGAATACGTTTAATCAGTTGTTCCGTAAGACAACCATCGCCAATAGGCTAATGGGCATGTTGGCATTAGCCATTATTGCTACTGTGATCGTGTTTTGGTTCTCACTAAATAGAGTCGAGTCTGTTTTAGTGGGGGAAAAAGAGGCCAAGTTGCATGCGCTTGTTGATGCAGCGGTGACCATTGCGGATAAATTTTACCAAGATAGCCAATCAAATCTGTTAACTGAATCCGCAGCTAAAGCGATGGCATTAGCTGCTATTGATAAACTTCGTTATTCGGGCAATGAATATTATTTTAGTATTGATACCCAAGGCACCATGATCCAACATGCATTTGCCAAACAATTAGTTAATACCACGGTAAGAGGAATGAAAGATCCTAACGGAGTGGCTTTATTTGAATTGATGATACAAGGCACTGAAAACCAGGATGCTGTTCGTGTTGATTATATGTGGAATAAACCTCAGCAAGAACAACCCAGCCCTAAAATGTCTCTAGTTAAGCGTTTTAGACCCTGGGGATGGATTATTGGGACAGGGATTTATGTTGATGATATTCAAACGGATAAACAACAATTTATTAGTGATTATTTACTATTACTTGTGTTGGTTTGGTTACCTGTTATTGCGTTGTTATATTTTATCATTCGCAGTGTTTCAGTCCCAATGCGAGAAACTATTAACGCATTTGAAAACATCGCCAAAGGTGAAGGAGACTTAACATTACGTCTATCAGAAGAGGGCGATGATGAGTTGAAGCAAATCGCCCATCATTTCAACGTATTTACCAGCAAAATTCAAAAGGTCATTAAATCAGTCGGTGAGTCAGTCAACGAATCGGGCCGATTAGCAAAGGAAATGGCTATTGTTGCCGAAAAGGCTAATCAAATATCAGTTAATGTGCAAGCTGAGACAGAAAATGTCGCCACGGCGATTAACCAAATGTCGATGACGGCGGCAGAGGTTGCATCAAATGCTAAGTTGGCAGCAGACAGCACACATGAAGCAGACAGTGAAGCTGATATCTCAGCGGATGTGGTCGATAAGGCAATGAAAAAAATTACTGAATTATCAAATGAACTTATCTCAACAGAGGAAGTGGCAAAAGGGCTGCAAGTCAGTTCTAGCAAAATTGGCCAGATATTAGATGTGATAGTAGGCATTGCTGATCAAACTAATTTATTGGCTTTAAATGCTGCAATTGAGGCAGCCAGAGCAGGTGAGGCAGGTCGAGGCTTTGCCGTTGTCGCAGATGAGGTTCGTACACTGGCAAGTCGTACTCAGGCATCAACCAATGAAATCAACCAAATTATTGATGCTATTCGCACAGCCATTAATTCCGTAAATGCCTCTGTGGCTCGTGCTAAAACCAAATCAACCGAGACTGTGAATGATACCCAACAAGTGGTGGGTGCCCTGAGTAATATAAAATCATCTATTGGACAGATTTCACAAATGAACATTCAAATTGCGACCGCGACTGAAGAGCAACATGCAGTGATTGCTGAACTCAATATGAATATCACCCGCATTAGCGATATGTCGTTAGACAACAGAACGCAAAATGAACAGATCAATAAAAGCAGTATGGCTATTGAACGGGGATCAGAGCGACTTGATACTCTTATTGAGCAATTTAAAGTCTAAATAAGATTGCTAATTGAAGGGGTTTATCTGTTTTCCTACATGAAGGGTAAGTCGTCAACGTTGTTAATTTGACGACTTAAATAATCTCAATAACAGGTTAATGATTATTGAGATAGCTGTACCATAATATTAATGACGTCTTGATATGAAATATTATATTGACGAGATAAATTAATGATTTTGGTTTTATAGGTTTGGATATATTCTTGTTTAACCAGATTCGATTGTTTCTGCTCTACAATCTCATTGACAGATTCTTGTAAAATCAATAAACGTCGCAAGCTGTAATCTAACGAATTGATGTATGCCGACATCTGTTGCTTATTACGGGCATTTTCAAGATTTGAAGTCGTGCGTTGTTCAAAATCTAATTCATCAAACGCATTCATCATTTGTTGTAAATTTAAATCGTTGCTCATAAGTATGATTGTCTACGCTATTTTTTAGGATTATATTCATATTTGATGATTAAGTCACCTTTCGCATTGTTAAATTGTGTAAAAAGCATTCATTAGATTATCGATAATTAACAAAAGTTGTTGAATTGCATAATTATCAGTAACCTAAGGTTTTGATTCTCAAGGAGGACTCATGTTAGATCTATTACCTGATTTATTTGATCATTATCCTGAACAATTGACTTTATTGTCTTCGCCGTGGCGCTCCTTTGGCGCAAAGCCGATATTTTTTGGTGAGGTGGTAACGGTTAAATGTTTTGAAGATAATTCAATGGTTAAATCTGAGCTCGCAAAACCGGGCCATGGCAAAGTTTTAGTCGTAGATGGTGGTGGTTCAACTCGGCGTGCATTGCTGGGCGACATGATAGCCCTTAATGCATATAACAACGGATGGGAAGGCATTATCATCAATGGATGCGTACGTGATGCAGGTGCAATCAGTGCAATGCAAATTGGTGTGCAGGCATTAGGGACTAATCCGATTAAAACAGACAAGAAAGATGTTGGCGAAGTCAATGTTACTATCGATATAGCGGGTGTCAGCGTTGTACCTGGCATGATGATTTATGCCGATCTCAATGGTATTGCCGTGAGTCAGCAGTCGTTAGATTTGTCTATTTTACAATAGAAAAAATACAGACAAGGAAGCAACAATGAAAGTAGTAAAGTGGTTATTAGCAATTGCGCTAACACTCGTTGTAGGCATTACCGTCTACTTAACAATGTTTTTTGACCTTAATCATTTTAAGCCACAAATTGTCGACGCCGTGAAAAAACAAACGGGTCGCGATTTAGTCATAACAGATGATCTTAGTTGGAGTGTCTTTCCTTCATTAGGGATTAAACTGGGCGGTATTTCACTTTCTAACCCAGAAAATTTTACCCCCGCATCCATGTTAGATGTAAACGAAGCTGTGGCTAATGTGGCGCTAATGCCTTTATTTAGTCAGCAAATTGAAGTGGATTTATTAACACTCGATGGCTTAACGTTAAATTTAGTCACTCAGAAAAATGGTCAAACCAGCTTTGATGGCTTATCGGGTGATGGCTTAACTGATGACGCAGCAAAGACGCCTGCAACAACTCAACCCAGTGACGCACAAGCAATAGCGTTACAAACATTAGATATCGGCGGAATTGAACTCACCAATACTAATATCAACTTAATTGATATGGCGAGCAATACCACTCAAACATTCAGTTTAAAAAGCTTTACATTAGGGCAATTCAGTTTAGGGCAATTTGCTGATTTTGCTTATGAGTTTTCTGTTACTTTACCAGACATGTCTGTAGCATCTTCGGGTCAAGGTCAGCTTAAAATTGACCAAATGTTAAAGCATATTACGATTAATGATTTTACCATGAGCCATTCTGCGCAAGGCGACAGTTTACCCAACAAGTCGGTGAGTGCTGAAATGATAACTCAAATGGTCATGGCGTTAGAGACTAAAACTGTTGAGTTACAGCTCACAAAACTTGCGGCAATGGATATTGCCGCCACCGGTGACATAAAAGTCAATTACGCAAACAGTATTCCTAAGATTGCGATGACCTTAGATGTCGGTGACATTGATGTTGATGCACTCTTTCCTAAACAAGAAAGCCAAGCAGAAAATAGCACTAGTGACACTGCAACAGTGCCAAGTGCCGAGCCGGATTTGTCTGCGCTTAACACAATTGATTTAAGCGTAAAACTGACGGCAAAGTCGATTAAAGTCAGTAATATGCTGACACAAAATTGGCAGTTAACTATGGCTGTTAAAAAAGGTGTGCTAACGCTGTCGTCATTAACGGCCGATTTGTATGAGGGTAAGCTCGCGTTGAGTGCCAAACTCGATGGCCGCAAATCTGTACCTACTTATCAATTTGATAAGAAGCTAACAGGGGTAAACATTAGACCATTATTAATGGATGCTGCTGAAATTGATTTACTTTCTGGTCAAGCGAGTTTCGAAGTCAAAGGCAGTGGTGCAAGTTTGATCCCCGATAACTTGAAAAAGAATCTTGATGCAGTAGGTCAATTTGAAGTTGCCGACGGCTCGCTTTATGGCGTTAACATTCCGCAAATGATCCGCAGCGCTCAACAAAAGCTAAAAGGCGATTTATCTGCCGACAGTAAAGAAGAGTTGAAAACCGATTTTACCAGTTTAACTGGTAGCTTCACCATGAAAGACGCCGTAGTGACCAATCCAGATTTAGCGATGGCAGCTCCCTTGATCCGCTTAAAAGGAAAGGGGACTGCGAATATTGCCTCTGAAGCGTTAGATTACACATTAACCACCAGTGTTGTCGGCTCGCTATCTGGGCAAGGTGATGCGGTTGATGAGTCTCTTAAAGGGGTTGATATCCCCTTAACCATTAAAGGGACGTTCCAAAAACCTAAATTTGGTATTGATACTAAAGCGTTATTGGAAGGCCAATTTAAAGATGAAGCAGATAAAGCCAAAGAAAAACTCAAAGAGGGTTTGTTTAAAAAGCTGGGTATTTAATCCAGTGATTCAATGCGAGAAGCTTAAGTCACAGTGATTTAAAGGTAAGAGACAAATGACTAGGAATTTATTCCTAGTCATAGTAAATAAAATAGTCGTTACAAATAAATAGTGACTACAAACAAAAACGGACAAGTGATAACTTGTCCGTATTTTATTGCGTATTTACTAATAGCAATTAGCTGTTAGTTACGATCAATTTCAAGATTTGCCCTGGTTGGATCAGCTTACTGTTTTGTAAACTGTTCCACTCAATTAACTCTGCAACGGTCACATTATATTTCGTTGCAATACGTGCTAATGAATCACCAGACTGAACTCGGTAGTTGACCGTTTTCTCTTTAGTGGCATTGTTGACAGCCACTTCGTTAGGGTAAATAACCAGATTTTTGCCCACTGACAATGTTGATTGCTGCTTAAGATTATTCCACTTCATTAATTGTGCTACGGATACTTGCTGAGATTGAGCAATTTTCCATAATGAATCGCCAGACTTAATGGTGTAAGCCTGTTTATTCGGGCTCGATTTAATCACAGCCTTACGAGCAAGGATCTGATCAGCTGTCATGGTCGCTAAATCAGGATCTTTTGCCGCAACAGGGATAATAAGGAATCTGCCGGCAACAATATTGTTACCTTTAATACCGTTACTGCTGCGAATTAACGTCGCCGTTGTTTCAAACTGATCAGCAATGCGGCTAATACTGTCGCCTGATTTAATTTTATAGCGTACCCAGTTAATCCGTGAGTCAGGCTCAACAGTGGCTAATGCACGTTTAAAGCTAGCGGCTTTGTCGCTCGGTACAACGAGCTGATGTGGGCCTTGTGGCGCAGTGGCCCAACGCTTTAAACCTGGATTAATCGCTTTTAAATCGACTATGTCGATTTGAGCTAAGTCAGCGGCTAAATTAATGTCGAGCTGACTTTCAATATTCACCACTTCAATTTGTGGTGAATTTGCAATAGGGGTTAAGGTAATACCATATTTATCGGCATGCTTAATCACATCTGCTAGTGCAAGTAATTGCGGTACATAATGTGCGGTTTCTTTTGGTAATGATAAAGACCAAAAATCAGCTGGCTTGCCTCGGTTTTGGTTATGCTTCACGGCATTTAACACGCGGCCTTCACCTGAGTTGTAAGCTGCGATGGTATAAAACCAGTTATTGTCCATTTTAGGATACAGGTATTGCAATAGATCAAGCGCAGCTTTAGTCGATGATGCCACATCTTGTCGCCCGTCATACCACCAGTTGGTTTTAACCCCAAATGATTGTGCCGTAGGCGGTGTTAATTGCCATAAACCTGAAGCATGGCCGCTAGAATAGGCTAAAGGGTCAAAACCACTTTCAACGATAGGCAGTAAAGCCAGTTCAATAGGGAGTTTACGCGCTTCGAGTTGTTCAACAATGTAATATAAGAAAGGACCAGCACGTTGAGTTACAATTTCTAAATGCTTTGGGTTGTCTAAATACCATTGTCGATATTGGGCTACCAGCGCATTGTCGGTAACGGGAAGCTGCATTTTATTGCTGATCCGCAACCATAAGTTATTAACTTCGGCAACTTGCTCTTCTATTTCATCGAGGGTAACGGTTGCAGATTTTTTGCTTTTAGCTTTGATAGCAACACTGTGTTGGTCATTGTCTGATTGCGGCTCAGTGGACTGGAGCGTCTGGCACCCCGTTACCGCCAATAAGCTGCCGGCAATAATGAATAAATTTACGTTCATTGAAGATACACTTCCTCAAGTTCTCAGGCCTTAAAATAAGGATCGAACACACCAAATGCCTATGAGACTCTTTTGGTCATGCTTTAGTTCAGTTTTGCATTGTAGATTAAATCATTTGGCTTGTCTTATTAAAGTGTTTTCATGTTCATCTAAAACTGGTTTTTCCATTCTCTTAATAAAGTAAATGTCTGAATTTCATCAATATTCACAATGTTATAATGGTTCGAAATTGCGACTTGTGTCTCATTTAGATGACAACGTAAGAAAGGGTTTATCGCTTTTTCTGTCGCGATTGTGCTAGGGATAGTGGGGATGTTTCGTGAGCGTAATTGGTCTACTTTTGCCGCGTATTCGTTCAATTTATGATTGTGTGGGGTCACGTGTTGAGCGAAATCGAGATTAGCACGAGTATATTCGTGAGCACAAAATACTTGAGTGTTGTCAGGCAAGTTGGCAAGCATTTTCAACGATTGCAGCATTTGAGTTGGTGTACCTTCAAATAATCGACCGCAGCCACCACTGAATAACGTGTCACCACAAAATAGCTTGTTATCAATATAATATGCGATATGGCCTAACGTATGACCCGGAACCGCCATCACTCTTGTTGCCCCTAAGTGAGGGATATCAATTGTTGATACCGCGTCGAGGGTCAGTGGCATAGTGAGCCCATTAATACGCTCATTACTTGGGCCGTAAACTTCAAGTTTGTGATCAAAATATTCTTGCAGTTGCTTAATACCGCCGGTGTGATCACTGTGGTGATGAGTGATTAAAATACCCACTAAATTTAATTCTGTGGTAGCCAAATAGTCGATAACGCTTGTGGCGCAACCGGGGTCAACGACGTAAGCGTCAAGGCTGTCAGTGTGATGCACTAACCAAAGGTAGTTATCATTAAAAGCGGGAATGGTATGAACGTTAAGCATAATCTGGCTCGAGTGATATTGAATTATCTGTTAGGGTAACGGATAAAACCGAATCACATCAAGTGCAACGCTGTGAAAGTCGGTAAGGTCATTGGGATTGAGGAGTGAGACGTGGCAAACTCAAAGTTAGTACCACAACATTGGCATGACTTACCATTTGGCGAAATATTGCAAGCCGAGATTGAAGCGGCCCTTGCGCCTTGGTGGCCGCGTATCTTTGGTTATCATTTATTAAAGGTGGGTGCGCTCAGTAGTCAAATCAACAGTTTACATTGTTCTATTGCTCGTCACTTTTCATTGTTTGACGGTCATGACGCCAATATACAAGCGGATCCACATTATCTGCCATTACAACAAAACGCTATTGATGCTGTGGTAAGTTGCTTTTTACTCGAGTTTGAACAAAATCCTTATCAAATTTTACGTGAGTTTGATCGTGTACTCATTAATAGTGGCTATGTATTCATTGTCGGATTTAACCCGGTAAGTCCGATTTTTGCTGGGAAAATCTTACCTAAGTACCAAAGTAACATTCCGTGGAATGGACAGTTTTTTATGCCTTCACGGGTCAAGGATTGGCTGGGTTTATTAGGATATCAAGTGCTGGCAGACGAGCGTTTAATGCACCATTCATTATTAGGGCCGGTTGGCCGTCAGGCAGAGCATCAACCATGGTGGCAAAAAAGTTTAGCCCATTGGTTACCCAGCACAGGTAGTGTTTATGTGATTGTGGCTCGTAAACTTACAGTACCGTTTACGCCAATTAAAGATAAATCTAAAATTAGCGCACCTAATTGGTCTACCGCCCCGAGTGCCGGACGTACCGGTTTGTCAAAAACCAAATAACATACAAAGATGTTGATGAGTGAGGATGAATACTCACTTTTTAAATCCGAGATGACTATTCAGCCTGGTAACCTTCGTCGATTTGTTTGGGTTTTGCTTCTGCGGCTTTTCTGGCTAGAGTATCGCAACGTTCGTTTTCTACATGCCCAGCGTGACCTTTAACCCAACGCCAATCTATAGTGTGTTGTTGGCTTACCGTATCTAAGCGTTTCCATAAGTCGACATTTTTAACCGGTTGCTTGGTTGACGTTATCCAACCTTTCTTTTTCCAACCATGGATCCAAGATGTGATACCTTGGCGCATGTATTGGCTGTCGCTGGTTAAGATAATATTACAAGGTTCAAATAACGCTTCAAGTGCGATGATGGGGGCAAGTAATTCCATGCGATTATTGGTGGTAAGGGCAAAGCCGTCGGCTATTTCATGCGTTTGATGTTGATATTTCATTACCACGCCATAGCCGCCAGGACCCGGGTTGCCTAAACAAGATCCATCAGTAAAAATATACAGCTGTTTGAGTTCGGCCATCAAGTTGTTACCATAGCAAAATATTCGCGCCAGTATACTCAATTTAACTAGGGGCGAGGGCTTAAAGAGTAAAAATTATGAACATTATTTCAAGTGCAAGTCGTCAAGTCATTCTCGATACCGAAACCACAGGTATGAACCAAGCGGGTGGCCCTATTTATGTTGGGCACAGGATCATTGAAATCGGTTGTGTCGAAGTGATAAATCGCCGTTTAACGGGCAGGACGTATCACCAATACATCAATCCAGGCCAATCAATCGATCCCGAGGCCATTGAGGTTCACGGCATTACCAATGAACGCGTGGCCAATGAGCCGCGGTTTCATCAAATTGCATCAGAATTTATCAACTTTATTGACGGCGCTGAGATTGTTGCACATAACGCAAACTTTGATGTGAGCTTTATGGACCATGAGTTTTCAAAACTCAATCCAATCGGGCCGAAAACCAAAGACATTTGCAGTATTTTAGACAGCTTAGCCATTGCCAAGCGATTACATCCAGGGCAAAAGAACAACCTTGATGCCTTATGCCGTCGTTATGGTATTGATAATGGCCGTCGAACCTATCATGGCGCGTTACTCGATGCTGAAATCCTGGCTGACGTTTACTTAATTATGACTGGCGGACAAATTAAGTTTAATTTGTCTAATGAAAAAGCGGGTCAAGAAGGTGGCGGGATAAAAAAGATCGACACATCCGCGTTTAACCTTAAAGTCGTCGGGGCATCGGCCGATGAAATAGTATTACACGAACAACGACTTGACCTCATTGCCAAGTCTGGAAAATGTCTCTGGAGAGGGTAAACCCACCTTTATGACTGTTAGCCTTTCACGTAGCGCCACCATTGCTTGTTTTCTATTGCTATGCCCTATTATGGCGTGGCAATCTTCTGCGTTCGCAGCACCGGTTAAAGCCTCACAAGCTGCAGAGCTTAAGAATCGATTTCGTATTGATTATATGGTGGATAACCTAACCTTGGTTATCCAACGAGATTATGGCTCCGCGCCGGTCGTAGTGGTGCTACCCGATGGCAGTAAATGGTATTCAAATCGCCACCCACAATCGGTAAAGTGGGTTGATGGTATCGCTGCTGACATGCTCCACATAGAAAAACCAATGGCGGGCCCATGGCAGTTACTCGGGCAAGTTACCGAAGGTTCTACTATTCAGAAACTCTCTAAACTCGACATTGAAGTGCAACCTTTACCGCAACCGCTGTTTCAAGGTGAACGTCTCAAAGTGACAGCGCGCCTTTTGGGCGACAACTTAACCATGAGAATGCCCGGATTGGAATACATGGTTGAGTGGACCTCGCGTTTTACCAGCCAGCATATCGTGGGTGATGACAATTTTGCGACAGGCACCATTATTGTTGGTGCCTACAAAGATAATGGTGAAGATTTAGACGAAGCCCCAGATGATGGTGTCTTCACAGGGGCTCAAAACTTAGAACAACCCAGTGGGCATTATATATTAAACGTCTCAGCACGTAATAACGTGTTTGAACGTGAGTTTGTGATGCCATTTGAGTTGTCTAAACAGCCCATAAAAGCAGAAATGGTGCCCAACAACGATCCGTTAAAAGGCATTTGGCAAATCCAGTTGTCCGTAGATGAAACTCAAGTCTTGCTTGCAGAAACTCATTTTGAATTTGAATTAGTTGGCCCCGCCGGGTTACAACTACCAATAATTTTGCAAGAACTCACCAGCGCTGATCAAATTTTATATTTACCGAAAGTGACTGAATTTGGTAGCTACCGAGTGAAGGGGACTGTGGTGTCTACCGCGGTAGGTGGACGTGAAATTGTATTGAATTTACCTGAGATGTTTTTCAATTTAATTGAGCCACCAAAGCCTGGCCCAACAGCTGAGGAACTCGCAGAGCAAGCTGCAGTGCAAGCGGCGATTGAAGAGCAACTCGCTAAAGATGATGCGATATTTTGGATTGTTACCGTTAATGGTGTGCTATTCCTGTTTGGGATTGTAGGCATTATTGTGTGGCGTAAAAGACAAGCGTTAGCGAAAGCGATGGCGGCGGCAGAAGAGCGTTTAAAGCAAAATCCACCTAAAGAAGATAAACCCCCCGAGAATGAACTTGAAAGCCTAGATTTGGACGACATTGATTTAACCATGCCAGATGATAAAAGTTAATTGATTATTTTTAACGTCGATTAATACTTGAATGTGGTCCTTATACCATTGCGCATTAATAAGTGACCACTCAGAATGCATCCAGCGGTTTTTGATTAAGGCGTCGCTATGTAGTAATGGTTGTTCCCTTTCAAATAGCGAGAACGCAAAGCAAAAGCCGCTGGGGCATTCCTTTCAGGCGAGTTTTAAAAGGGCTTACACTGCGTTGCATGACTTCGAAAGAGAACAACTATTCATTCAGTCATACGCCTTGTTTAAGCCCTTTTAAATTCTCGCTGAGAGATCATTTACTAACGCGCAATGGTATTAAATACAATAATTGTGCATTTTTTAGCTAAACGAGTTAAAACCGTTAAAAAATAGTTGACGATTAATTATCACAACTTTATTATTCAACGCACTTGTGTGGAGCGGTAGTTCAGTTGGTTAGAATACCGGCCTGTCACGCCGGGGGTCGCGGGTTCGAGTCCCGTCCGCTCCGCCATTCAAGTGACTGTTTACATTTAATAAAATTAATTTTATGCGATTGTTTTTTCAAGTTTAATTTTATTAAGTGTAAGCAAACCGTTTTGGAGCGGTAGTTCAGTTGGTTAGAATACCGGCCTGTCACGCCGGGGGTCGCGGGTTCGAGTCCCGTCCGCTCCGCCAAATAGATAAGCCCTTACAGCAATGTAAGGGCTTTTTTATTCTTTTTAATTTCCAGCATCTTCAACATTCGATCACGACACTGGTCGCGAGTTCACTCATTCAAGGTCAGCGTCCGCTGTGTCAAATAGATAAGCCCTCACAGCAATTTAAGGGCTTTTTTATTATTTTTAATTTCCAGCATCTTCAACATCTTCAACATTCGATCACGACACTGGTCGCGAGTTCACTCATTCAAGGTCAGCGTCCGCTCCGCCAAATAGATAAGCCCTTACAGCAATGTAAGGGCTTTTTATTATTTTTAATTTCCAGCATCTTCAACATCTTCAACATTCGACCATGGCGCACTGGTCGCGAGTTCACTCATTCAAGGTCAGCGTCCGCTCCGCCAAATAGATAAGCCCTTACAGTAATGTAAGGGCTTTTTATTCAATTATGTGTTTATGTCAGTAAAGAAAAACAATGATCCCTAGGCTGGGTAGGTCGCGTTAAAACGCATAGTTGACGCTGAGCTCTACTGAACGGCCGGCGCCATTCATTTGGGGGAAACCTTGGGTGTTATCTTGCTTATATTGCGCAATACTCACCCCACCTAAAGGCAGTTGGTAATATTCATCAAGTAAGTTGTTTACTGCCAGAGTCATGGTTGCACCTTGCCATTCAATACTGCTTGAGATGTTCAGTAGTGAATAACTGTCAGTGGTGTTTTCAAGGCGATTATTGTCGACCCGATCTTTTGTCGCCACCCATTGCCAGCTAATACTATTGTTCCAATCACCACGTTGATGCTGAAGTGTTAACTCGCTCTGTAATGGTTTGATTTGATATAGAGGCGTATGGGTATCGTTTCTTTTGCCATGAGTGGCACTGATATTGGCTGCAACAACCCACTTACCATTATCGTTTTCTGTTAACAGGTAACTCGCATCTGCGCGCGAGCCATAAATTGTCGCATCGACATTGGTAAATTGTAAAATATTACGGCGGTTTAGCTCGATGCTCGTGCTATTAACGCTACCAATAACATCAGCATCAATATAGTCATTGATATCGCTATACCAGGCGGTAACTGAGGCCGTGAAATCAGTTTGCACTAATGTATATGCGGCGCTAAGAGTGCGAGCCGTTTCATGGTTTAAATCGGGATTACCTACATAGCCATTAGCATCGCCATACCAACCTATCATGGTTGTCGCCATCGTACTTTGGCCCCAGCTGTAGCGTTCATATAAGTTTGGTGCCCGGCCTTTTTGAGCTAAACCAAATTCGATGATTTCGGTATCGCTTAATTGATATCGTGCTAATAATGTGGCATCAATAATATGGTCATGTCGTGGTCGATAAAGCTGATTAAATTCATCTGCTGCCAACGCATTAACGTTACTCATACCCATCATACTCATGCTGTTATAAGGTTGCACTTCACCAGTAGTGGTCGTGACATATTCATAGCGAACACCCGCTGTTATCCACCATTGTGTATTTAGCGTTTGTTGCCATTCTCCGTAAACCGCAGCGCGTTTGCGTTTACCATCATTAATATTGACGTAATCATTTGGGCCCATCATGGATGAGCCTTCAATAGCAGGCCAGGTATCATCAAGTTGATACAGATAATATTCTTGTCCAAGCAATAACGTACTGTCATTACTCATAGGGAGTTGCCAATGCAATTGGTAACTAAAATCTTTACCTGTGGTTTCCATCGGCATCATGCCGGTTTTTTCTGGCGTGAAGAAACCCATATCATGTTCGACACTGTGCCAATTCGCTTGTGCACTAAATTGACCTTCATTTTCAAGTGCTAATTGATAACGCAGTATTGCACCATAACTGTCGTTGTTGGTCATATCCATATACTGATTGGCGAACCCCTGATATGGAATATGTTGATGGGTTAATTTAATGGCAAGTTGTTGGGTATCATCTTGCCATGCTGCAATTAAGGCATGGTTTTGTGCTTGATATAGCGTGTCTAACACGGTGTCGCCATTACCATCGGTATAACTATTGGCGTCTTCAAAAGCGCCTTGGTAGCTAAAACTCAGTGCTTTACTGGCGACGGTGGCATTGACACTGGCTAAGCTGGTATCGCTAACACTTCGATAACCTGCAGACACATTACCGCTATGCCATGTAAGTTGGTCTGTTAAGGAAAACTCTGGGTTAAAACTATTGATTTTAATCACACCGGCAATGTTATCTCCACCGGCACTGACCGGCGACACACCTGCAACCACTTGGGCTGAGGTAATTTGACTTGCTGCCACGTAAGATAGTGGTGGATTCATGTGATTGGCACATGATGAAGTAATGTCATTGCCGTCGATAAGCACTTTAATGCGATCGCCCATCATGCCATTCAAAATCGGTAAGGCTGAAACACCGCCCGCTTGTGAAAACTCAACACCTTGTTTTGTGAGCAAGCGTTCCGCTGAACCTAATAAATCTTTATCACCGTTTTGTTGACCGTGGACTTCAACTCTTTCAATGTCTGAATATGTGTCTTGTGTTGATGGCTGTGCTGCAACAGGTGCAGACAACACTACCATTATGGCGAAAGATATTGATGAGTAAGCAGTGTTAATATTATGATTAGATTTAATGCTTTGTGTTTTTAATGTGGTCAAAATCATCACCGTATTTATTATATTGTAAATTAGGATGAATATATTTCATCGCTATTTTTTGCATTAGAAAATTATAACCTACTAATAAATCTATGGAATGCGACATATTGTCGCATCTAAAATGATGACTTTTCGCAGTGTGAATCAGCTTGTGTGAACTCAGCCGCAGCGTCATGGTTTTGGATATGACTGCTCTGTTTTAGAGTGAATAAAGTGAAATACGTGCGAAATTTAATGCTTGTTTTTTTATTGTAAGCTTGCCTATACTGCGGGACATCTTGTCGGAGTGCCATTATGGCTGAGACCGTTTATTCGGGATCCGTTGAACCTGATCAGGCTAGAACCTGCGAAGGAAACAAGCGTAATAATCGTTTTTATTACGGCATCATGTTGATAATTTAGCGTTTTGGTTGATGGTTTTTTCACAGCCATTTATTCACTTAACCTAAGCCTAAATCGATACAGACAGTGTCATTGTAATGATTGATTATTTATATGCGTCACAATCTTTTTGTGGCCATAGCTTTGCTCAACACCTCTCCTGACAAGCAACTCTACTCTTAAAATGAGGTTGCTAATGTCACATTCAAACCGTCGTCAGACACGAGCGAAAGCTCAACAATTTATCGATACCCTAAAACCATTACAACACCCAAATTCTGAAAAAGTCTATCTGCAAGGCAGCCGTCCCGATCTGCTGGTGGCCATGAGGCAAATCCATCAAGCCAGCACTCGAACGGGTGGCACAGATAAGCATCCTATCACTGAGACAAACCCTGCCATTATGGTTTATGACTGCGCAGGGCCTTATTCCGATCCCCATGCTGATATTGATGTCCGTCGTGGTTTAGCTCCATTACGTCTAGCCTGGATAACAGAGCGTCAAGATACTGAGCAATTAACCCATGCAAGTTCTGGCTTTACTCAGCAACGTTTAGCTGATGATGGTTTAGACCATTTACGATTTGACGGACTTAATGCGCCACGACGGGCCACAGTCGGCAAACGCGTCACGCAAATGCACTACGCTAGGCAAGGGATTATTACCCCAGAAATGGAATACATTGCCATTCGTGAAAATATGGCGCGCGCCGATGTGCATGATAGCGTACTCACACAACACGCTCCCGGTGAAGCGTTTGGGGCGCACATTGGCCAACTGATTACCCCTGAGTTCGTGCGTGATGAAGTGGCAAGAGGCAGAGCAATTATTCCGCTTAATATTAATCATCCAGAAGCTGAACCTATGATCATAGGGCGTAATTTTTTGGTTAAAGTGAATGCCAATATTGGGAATTCAGCCGTAACGTCATCGATTGAAGAAGAAGTAGAGAAGTTAGTGTGGTCAACGCGTTGGGGCGCCGACACTGTAATGGACTTATCCACGGGGCGTTATATTCATGAAACCCGCGAGTGGATCATTCGTAATTCTCCTGTGCCTATTGGTACCGTGCCTATTTATCAAGCGCTTGAGAAGGTTAATGGGGTTGCTGAGGATCTTAATTGGGAAATATTTCGCGACACACTCATAGAGCAAGCTGAGCAGGGAGTTGATTACTTTACCATCCATGCCGGCGTGTTATTACGCTATGTGCCGATGACGGCCAAGCGTCTAACGGGCATTGTCTCTCGTGGTGGTTCCATTATGGCAAAGTGGTGCTTAAGCCATCACAAAGAAAGTTTTTTGTATGAACACTTTGAAGATATTTGCCAAATTTGTGCCCAATACGATGTGTCGTTATCGCTTGGTGATGGTATGCGCCCAGGCTCTATTGCTGATGCCAATGATGAAGCGCAATTTGCTGAGTTAGCCACCCTAGGTGAGTTAGTCAAAATAGCCTGGCAATATGATGTGCAGACCATAATCGAGGGTCCCGGCCATGTGCCGATGCAACTGATTAAAGTCAATATGGAAAAACAGCTTAGTCTGTGCGACGAGGCACCATTTTACACATTAGGCCCACAAACAACGGATATTGCTCCCGGTTACGATCACTTCACATCTGGTATTGGTGCGGCAATGATGGCGTGGTATGGCGTGGCGATGTTGTGTTATGTCACTCCAAAAGAGCATTTAGGTTTACCCAATAAAGACGATGTAAAACAAGGGCTAATTGCTTACAAAATTGCAGCTCATGCCGCGGATGTTGCCAAAGGGCATCCCGGGGCACAAGTGCGTGACAATGCGTTATCTAAGGCGCGCTTTGAGTTTCGTTGGGAAGATCAATATAACCTAGGCTTAGATCCTGACACCGCACGTGCGTATCACGATGAATCCCTACCGCAAGAATCAGCAAAAGTGGCTCACTTTTGCTCTATGTGCGGGCCTAAATTTTGTTCAATGAAAATCACCCAGGAAGTGCGTGATTACGCTAAATCTCTTGAAGATGCTAACACTCATGCCAAAGTGCAACACATTGAATTAACCACGGCGACTGATTATAACACCTTGGCAATGAAGCAAAAATCGGCTGAATTTAAAGCATCGGGTTCGGCTATTTATCATGAAGTCGCTGCTGCAAAGGCTAAAGAAGGGGTGGAGTAATGGCGACAAGTACGCACGCTAAAATCGATAACCTTATGCCAAAACCCATTGTTTGGACCATTGCGGGTTCTGACAGTGGCGGCGGCGCGGGTATACAAGCTGACCTACTGACAATGCACGATCTTCAATGCCATGGTTGCAGCGTGATTAGCAGCATTACTGCGCAAAATAGTGTGAATGTGACTCTCGTTGAAGCCGTTTCTGAGCAGATGTTAATTACGCAGTTAGATACTTTATGGGCTGATTTAACGCCGGTTGCGATTAAAATTGGCTTATTGGCCAATCAACAACAAATCGATATCGTTGCAAAATGGTTATCGCGATTAAGCCGGCTTTGCACATTACCTTTTGTAGTTCTCGACCCTGTGATGGTAGCCAGCAGTGGCGCGCAATTTTGTCAGCAAGCTATCAATTTTACGCCATTTGCTGGCTTAATCAGCTTGCTCACACCAAATCAGCATGAATTGTTTCGTTTAAGCTCGACATTATTATTGGAAAATACCAATCCAAGTAATGCAGATCTCAGTAATAAAAAGCCTAGGCATAGAGATTCTAGTCACACATTAACAAATCAACAAACTTCCGATACCAATACCGATAGCAACACAGATAACGATGAACTGAGCATGATAATGGCGGCTAAATGGCTTGCTAATCATTATCGTTGTCATGTACTAGCTAAAGGTGGCGATGCTGCTTGGCAACAGCAGCTAGCCACAGATGTTTATGTGACACGTAGTGTGGCGGGGGCGAGCCACATTCATGATAATCAAGTGTTTAAACTCACCAGCCCCAGAGTGAATACTAACAATAATCATGGCAGCGGTTGTACGCTGTCATCGGCAGTAGCGTGTTTTGTTGCGCATCAATTTTTGATTCATGACGCGATTGTGTTGGCAAAAGCTTATGTCAATAAAGGTTTAAGTGACAGTTATGCTATTGGCGCAGGGCCTGGCGTATTGGCACGTTCAGGCTGGCCTAACGAATTAAGTGTGATGCCGACCATTACAAACGTTGAGGATAATAGTGCTTATCGTAGCAATAAAGCCTTTCGGCCTGTGGTGACGCCATTAGGTGTTTACCCCGTGCTGGACTCGTTATCACAGTTGCACTCGGTTCTCGAGGCTGGGTGCCGTACCGTGCAGTTTAGAGTTAAATTATCTCAACCTATTACCGAGTTAACGTTACAGGCATTAGAGCAAAATATTATTGATGCAATTACTCTAGGTCGCGATTTTAACGCGCAACTGTTTATCAATGATCACTGGCAATTAGCCATAAAACACCGTGCATTTGGGGTGCATCTTGGCCAGGAAGATTTAGCCAGTGCAAATCTGGAGGCAATAGCTGAGGCAGGTTTAGCCTTAGGTATATCGAGTCATAGCTATTTTGAGGCGTTGTTAGCCCACCAATGTAAACCGTCTTATATCGCATTAGGTCATATTTATCCTACCACAACCAAGCAAATGCCATCAGCGCCTCAAGGGGTGACTAAATTAACGCATTATGTGAATTTGTTGGGCAAACATTATCCCACTGTAGCCATTGGCGGCGTTGATGTTGAGCGTCTTGAGCGACTGGCGAGCAGTAAAGTGGGGGATGTTGCTGTTGTCAGAGCGATAACTCAAGCGAGTCATCCCAGTGAGGCATATCGTTTAATGCATCAACGTTGGCTGCAACTCACTCGAGGCCATCAAGTGCCTAAGGTTATGAGTGCGCTTAAGGAGGCGATATGAAAGCGTTAACGGACAAGCAATATCGACAGTATTCGCGCACCATGTTGCTTAACGACATTGGTGAAACAGGGCTGTTGGCGATTATAAATAGTCAGGTGGCCATTATTGGTTTGGGTGGACTCGGTCAGCTGGTGGTGCAATATCTTGCAGCTGCAGGCGTTAAGCACTTTATGCTAGTCGACCATGATGTGGTGGCGCTCGATAATTTACCAAGACAATTATTATACAGTGAGGCCGATATTGGTCAGCATAAAGTCAGTGTCGCCAAACGCACATTGAGTCGTTTGTACTCAGATGTCTATGTCAATGCGATTACCGATAAGTTAACCGAAACTAACGTTATTGAGTTTACCAAGTACTTAGATACCGACACATTGGTGTTTGATTGCACCGATAATTTAGTTGCTCGTCATGTGATTAATCAGCTTTGTGTTACTCAAGGTTTAACCCTTATTAGCGCGGCGATCAGTGCGTATCAAGGACAATTATTCTGTATCGATTTTGGCGCTAAATTAACGCATGAGAAGCAATATGGTTGTTATCGCTGTTTATACCCTGAAGATATCGACATTAAGCAAACCTGTTCGCAGCAAGGTGTACTTGGGCCAGCGGTCGGGGTTATGGCCAGTATGCAAGCGTTAGTCGGTTTGCAGCATATCTGCAATACCTTCACTCAGTACGGCATTTTACAGCGCTTTGATGCGTTAACGCTACAGTGGCATCAAGCCAAAATGAACCGTGATCTGCAATGTACATTATGCCAACAGCCGCAATTGCAGGAGTACGCAAATGAATGCTAATCAACCATCTCAATCTATCAATGTGATGATCAACGGCGTTGCAGAAACGTTGGAGGGGCACGTGACAATCTCAGAACTGTTGATATTAAAGCAGCTGCCGATTAACGCCATCGCTGTCGTGGTTAATGATGAAGTGCTACCGCGCAGCCGCTGGAACCATGTTATGTGTCAGCATGATGACTCTATTTGTGTGTTTTCTGCTGTGGCAGGAGGGTAACTATGTTAACGATTTCCGGTCATCAATTTACCTCTCGGTTATTTACTGGAACAGGTAAGTTTAGTCATCAAGACATTATGTTAGCCGCAATCGCGCAGTCTCAATCACAGTTGGTGACATTAGCGATGAAACGCATTGATTTACATGCTAACCACGACAACCTGTTAGCGCCATTGCAATCATTAGGGGTGAAATTACTGCCCAACACGGCAGGGGCTCGCAATGCCAAAGAAGCCATTTTTGCGGCGCATTTAGCCTATGAGATGCTCGGCACTAAATGGATAAAATTGGAAATCCATCCCGATCCTAAATATTTGATGCCCGATCCTATTGAAACATTACTAGCAGCAAAGCAGTTATGCGATGACGGTTTTGTGGTGCTGCCTTATGTGCATGCAGACCCTGTGTTGTGTCGACGTCTTGAAGATGTTGGCTGCGCAGCGGTTATGCCATTGGGTAGCCCAATTGGAAGTAATCAAGGGCTGGCAACAGAAACCTTTTTAAACATTATTATTGAGCAGGCACAAGTGCCGGTGATTATTGATGCTGGTATTGGCTCACCTTCTCAAGCATGCCGCGCAATGGAAATGGGCGCCGATGCTGTATTAGTTAACACCGCGATTGCCAGCAGTGCCCAACCTGAAAAAATGGCTCAATGTTTTGCTCAAGCTGTTATCGCGGGTCGACAAGCATACGAAGCGGGACTTGGGCATGTCAATCGTCAAGCTTTAGCGACCAGTCCTCTAACAGGCTTTTTGGGGCTCAATGTATGACATCATTTGTTGATGAATTTGTAACACTCAATGCCGATGCAATGTCACTGAAACTTTATTCAACGACAGCGCAAGATGTTGAGCGAGCACTATTACAGCCCACGGGTAATTTATCGAGTTTAATGGCGCTATTATCACCAGCGGCAATGGCCTATTTAGAACCCATGGCACAACAAGCCGCGGCATTAACGCGACAACGCTTTGGTGCTAACCTTGGTTTGTTTTTACCTTTGTATGTATCGAACTTATGTGCAAATGAATGTGATTATTGCGGCTTTAGCATGAGTAACAAAGTTAAGCGTAAAACATTGAGCCAAGATGAATTAAATCAAGAGATGGCTATTATTAAGCAACGTGGCTTCGATTCAGTATTGTTGGTGTCTGGCGAGCATGAAACCAAAGTCGGTATCGATTATTTTGCAGCCATTTTACCGCAGGTTAAAGCCAAGTTTAGTCACGTGGCTATGGAAGTGCAGCCACTTGAAACGGTTCATTATCAGCGTTTGGCTAAGCTTGGTCTCGATTCAGTCATGGTGTACCAGGAAACGTACCGGCCGCACACCTATGCTCAACATCATACTCGGGGTAAGAAACAAGATTTTAACTATCGATTAGCCACAGCCGACCGAATTGCTAAGGCGGGTATTGATAAAATAGGGTTAGGGGTGCTACTAGGCCTTGATGATTGGCGTCTTGATGCACTCTTTATGGGACATCACTTACAGTATCTCGAACAAACCTATTGGCGCACTCGATACAGTATTTCATTGCCAAGACTTCGGCCTTGCACCGGAGGTATTACACCCAAAGTCGAGCTCAGTGATGCCGGTTTAGTTCAGCTTATCTGTGCCTTTAGATTATTTAATCCCCAAGTCGAAATTAGCTTATCGACTAGAGAACTAGCCAGTTTACGCGATAATTTATGGGCCTTGGGGATCACTCACTTAAGTGCAGGAAGCTCGACGCAACCAGGAGGGTATTTGAACCCTAGCACCCAGCTCGATCAATTTGAAATCAGTGATGATCGCTCAGTTGAACAAGTTGTTTATCGGCTTAAACAGCTTGGTTTCAATCCCTTATGGAAAGATTGGGAGATGGCCTGGATAAATCAATAACTCACTCTGTTTGTTATGCTTAAAAACTGTACATTTATGGGTGTTTACGCCATAATAATTATTAGTTATTTTACGACTTAATTGTCACTTTTTATTTTAGCTTTAGGCTAAAATTGATACAGTAACAATACATCTTTAGATTACGGTTAATAGCCAGGAGCGTATTATGCAAGTTCAATCAGCGTATGCATCAGGTATGCAGGGATTGCAAAGTGCACAACAAGGTTTAGCGCAAGCAACCACGTCTGTGGCGATACCTGATCAACAAAAACCCGCAGTCCCAACATCAACTCAAGATACTGTTACCTTAAGTTCGCAAGCGGTAACAGCTAATGATCAGACTTCTGCATTAATTTCGGCTACTGAATCGGTAAATCAAGGGCAAGCTTCTGCCAAAGTCATTGAAGCTGCATCTGAAACGATTGGTAGTTTGATTGATATCGAAGTGTAACAATGAACGCGGTAATCAGTCCCGCATCAATGAGCGTCGCGACACCCGCGACGCATAAAAGCGGAAGTGGCCACACTTCCGTTTATGGTCGTAGTAATAGTTCACATACCAGCTCATATACAACATCTCGTAATGCATCAGCTAATATTTCAACAAGCACTCCCGTCGTTAATTCGGTAAAATCACTACGTTCAAGTCCTGTATTATCTAACACATCAATTTCAGATACACCGCTTTCAAATACAGCGCCAGTATCATCCGCATCATCTATCCAGCCAGTGAACGCAAGCTATAGCTTAAAAAGTGGCCCAATGAATATTGCAGCGGTGTTACAAAAAACGTCTGTATCCAATAGTGGTTCATCGAATGCATCTGCTCAAGTCAGTGCTCAATCGACCCATTTTCAAACAAGCACTGTACAGGCTAATACGGTTCAGTCACCAACCAATTATAAAACCACGGAATCTCAGCAGGCAACACCATTTCAACCTGTGGTATTTACTGATGTTAATGATCAACCAAGTACAGTAAACCGTTTTATATCCACAACTGAGCCTCAATCAGAAACGCCTGCAAATGGGCAGGCGATGACCAGTAATGTAACCTCAACCACGGATGCTAACGTAACTTCAAATGATGCCGAAGTAGAGCAAGCCGCAAATGAGCAATCTCAACAAGAGAGCGCAGCAGCTAAAGAGCAAATTAATAAACAAATAGCGCAGAAACAACAGCAGATAGATCAAGCTGAAGCGCAACAGATTTCTGAGTTGAGTAAACGAGATATCGAAGTGAAAACTCACGAACAAGCTCATGCAGCGGTAGGGGGAAGCTTTGCGCAAAGCCCGAGTTACGAATATGAAAAAGGTCCAGATGGCAGACGTTATGCTGTAGATGGTGAAGTCAGTATTGATGTCGCTCCTATCAGTGGTGATCCACAAGCAACCTTAAGTAAAATGCAAAAAGTTTACGCTGCGGCAATGGCGCCAGTTCAACCCTCTATGGCCGATATTCGTGTTGCAGCACAAGCAGTACAGTATATGAACGAGGCTAAACAAGCTTTAGTTGTGGAGCGTCAACAGTCGGTAATGAGTACTCAAGACAGTGAGCATATGACTGAATTAGGCCAAATCTTTAAACAACCAGATAACCGTGACCCTCTTGCTCCTTTTATGCAAAAACAATCGAATAGTGACAATACCATTGCCGCATCAGCGACTCCCTATACCAGCTCTGCTGAGCCGCTAAACTCCCAATCAATCGCCTCTAAGCCAATTGTTAACGCAACACTCACAGCTTCGCAAACCTCATCAAGTGTTACCTCGAGGGGTGCTGATATACAATCTATGTCGGCAAATGGCATTAATCAACAACTCAATTCCGCTAGTCGTTATAATCCTTATCAAAATCAACTTTTACATCAAACTTCCTCCCAGGCACAGCCACCAGGTTTTGAATTTTACGTATAATCAATCTTGTATTCATTTACTGAGGCATACCCGGCAGTTTTTGCTATTTGGAAGGCAACAAGCATGACTACAGAGCGACGCCTTATACCAATTCTATTAATTATGTGACCAATCAGAGCCACTCAGATTGTTCAGTTTGAGGCGCATTGTTGAGATAATGGTTATTCCCTTTAAGGCAATGCAACAAAGAAATGAACGGTCTGAGTGTCTCCTGTAAGGCGGGTTTCTGTGCCTTCCATGCTGCTTAATAGCATTTTGACGTAGAACAACTATGCCTACAATTCTATTACTTGCCTAGAAGACACAGAACTCCCGCTGAATGACCAGATAATTAATGGAATTGGTATTAATCAATAATCATTGGACGTATTCTGAGTGGTCACTTATTAATGCGGATTGGTATTTTACTGGTGTGGATTCATCGGTAATTTATGCTGCTGCAAAATGAGATTTTCAAGTAACTTGGAAGCAGGGCCTTGTTGATCTCTATTTGGGATGACAAGATTTAAAATGACTTTACGTTGAGTGCTGCCACGTAATTGCAAGCGAGTCAGTTGCTTAGTGGCCAATTCCTGTGCAATCACAAAACTTGGCATCCAGCAAAAACCAATGTTGCGCAGTAAAATCGATTTCGCTTCGTGAAAGTTAGACACTGTCCAACGCTGCTCGGCTTTTAGCCAACCAATATCATTACTTGATTTAAGTCCTGTGTCTTTAATGACGATTTGCAAGTGTTGGGCAAGTTGTTTGTCGTCTTCAATGTCATTGAGTTGCGCAAGAGGGTGTTCAGGATGGCAGACTAATTCAAATACCGCTTCGCATAAAGGTTCAGAAATATGACCTTTGGGTGATGCAGCACAAATGGCGATATCAACTTGGTTATTTTGTATCAACTCCTGAGTCCCGGTGATGACTGAATCGAGAATGGTGACTCGTGTGCCGCGACTTTGTGGTAAAAATGCATTCAGTGCTTCAACGAGCGTGTCTATTGGGTAGATAATCTCACGAGCAATGGTTAAATTCGGCTCCCAGCCTTGCCCTAAATTTGTCGCAAGTTGTTCTAGCTCATCAACTGACTGAGTTAAGTGACGTGAACGGCGAAGCAACACTTCGCCTTGCTCGGTGAGATAAGCTTTACGCCCCTTCACTTCAAGCAAATTAATACCGAGTTGATGTTGTAACTTTGCCACAGCATGGTTAAGCGAAGACTGGCTTTTACTCAATTGTTCAGCAGCTTGAGCATACCCGCCAAAATCAACGACTGCTTGCACGATGCGCCATTGCTCTAATGTTGATTTAGCTCTACTCATTAATGTGTCCGAATAGTATAAAAGAATGAATATTTTGACATATAAAAAAGGCAAATGCAGTGCATTTGCCTTTGATTTATTACTGTAACTTGATTAACACTTTGATTCTTATTGAGTAAAAGGTAGTTACGCCTTCGACAGATTAATGAGCATTAGTCTTGGTTGCCGTTATCTTAGGTGTGACCAGTGTTGTGGTTACTGCATTAGGTGTTACAAGCTTAGGCAGATAACGTTTAGTGCTTGAAATATCGTTCAAATATGGTCCTTTATGTAACGTCTCAGGCCAATGCAGAAGCATCATGGCTAATACGTTTCTGTGTTCACCAGACGATAAAATAGCTTCACCTTTTGGTGATGGGATCATCTTAAACTGGGGATTATAAGCCGCAATCACATGTTTTTTGACTTTATCAACGACAGGGTTATTGCCATTGCCGGTGATTAAGAAACCAATTCCCACTTCAGTAATAATATCTTCTGTGGTGTCTTTTAAAATGCGATCAATATTTTTTTCAAAGTAAGTCAAAATCCATTGATATTCTTTGGCATCTACTGGGCGTTGATAGTATCCGCTGGCGGCAAAAATAAAGTGCGTCATGCCGTATATTTTATTTTTATACTGGCTCTTGTCTAGGCTGGCATCTTCATTATCAGGATAGGCGTTGATAAACGCTTTTTTATAGGCAGAGTAATAGTCACCTACGCCCATTTGTTTAGCCCAAAAAACATAGTTAATTAATTGTGCAGCCCAGGCTTTAATCATTTTTTTGTCTGTCAATGCTGGGGCCAAATCAGCCTTTTTAAGGGTTTTTATCATTAAATCATGACATGGTCCTTTAAAGCCAAACTCATCCACACGACTGGCGTAGCGCAGTAATATGTCGCTATAAAACATAAATTCAGGGTAGGGGGCAATGGCTAACTTGCGCGCATCGCCTCGTATACCCGATTTGATTTTGGCCACTTCTTTTTGTGATTCAGCCTTACTGAAACCGGGTTTATCTAAATTACAATTGTAAAAAGCTTGTTGTTCGGCAATGGTCAACAAATCGATTAACGAACCATTAGCGTACTTATCTTCACCGGTCATACGATATTGACGTATCGCATAGTGTCCTTGCACTCGAGGAGGCAGCGAATAAAGATTGCTTTCTAAGTTTGTCTTAATCCCTTGATAAACTTGATCTGCAGTTAAATTGTGCGGGACCGTTTCAATCGACTCTTTCGCAAACGCCACACTACTTAATAAGCTAGCTGACAATATTAGATACGAGAGTGTTTTACTCTTGCGCAGTTCTAGCATGTTTAAATCTCCAAATAAGTGAATGAGGGTCTATTGGTGAGCCGATAAGTTGCATAAGTTGCTCGTTAAAAGGCAAATACGCCTCGTTAACAATCAACAGATTAAAAATATCTAGGCTTGAATGTTGGGTTGCACTTTGGGTAATGATCAATTGTGCCACAGCATCTTGCCATAGTGGAAGATAATGGCTAATTCCTTCATTAGCAATAGCTTGGTAGCTATATATTGCATCAGTGGCACTCGGCCACGATTGGCCAAAACTGTCGGCAAACGCTGCTGACAATTCAGTGTTGAATGCTAGCCAATCACTGTTATCTAAATTACCTGAAAATTGATAATAATGGAGCGCGACTTTAGATCTAAACACTCTCATTTGTTGTTGATATTGAAGTGCGAGTTGTTCTCGTTCTGAAGTGGGTGAAAATGGTTGTAATTGAGTCAGATAATGGTTTAACCATAAACTTGCAATCGCGTGCTGTTGTTTATTTTGAGTTTTATGGGCGAGCAAATAAAATTGTCCACCTTGGGCCAAAGACACAATGGCATCGCTAAGTGCTGCAATCAGTTTTTGTTGTTGTTTTTGTGTCGTCAATATTGCAGGGAAACTCAGAGCATATTGGCCAAATTGATGACCGATTACAGTTTGTTTTATGAGCTGGCCGCTAATGGATAAGGCTGATTTCGATGACTGCTGAGGTTGCTGTTGCGAGAGCGGGTAAGTGTATATCTCACCTAATAAGCGTTGCTGATGCCATATTCTAATGATATTGATGTTATCGTTTTTTGAATCACTTACAGTGTCTGGCTGAGCAATATACTCAATGCGAATTCCCAGTGGTATTAACTGATCAAATAATTGCGATAAATAACCTTGGCTAGATACCGCTTCAATCGGGGCCGCTTTTTGAGTGAGGAATAACGCTTGCGCTATATCCCAGGGAGCTATGCCGATTGACTTGGTTTGCGTATCCAAAAATCGATTAAGCATTGCAGGCGTGAGATCATAGGGTGCTAACGCAAGTTCTGCCGCGTTTAGATAACCTTGTTCGATTGCTCTTTGCTGCTGTAATTCATGAATGTAAGCCATAGCGGCAAGTAATTTGGATTTAGCGCGCAATTGATAAGCAAACCAAGCTTGTTGACGACATTGTGCGTTAGGTTGTTTAAGTAAATATTTAGCAATGTGGATATCAATGTTGGTGCTAGCTTGTTGCGTATTCTCATCGACGACAGACTGACTGGCTAATAAGCATTGTTCATCGTTGAATTGCATCTGTAATTGACGTTCGGACAACGCTTGATTGACGGTAGCCTGGGCGCTATGCAGTTTTGATTTTTCAGTCAAACTCCATTGTGTTTTTTTTACACTTTGAAGGCGTTCGGCTAATTGATTATAGGGTGCTGATAGAGAGTGTAATGAATCAATAAGCTGTTGAGTTTGATTGGCTGCGGTTAACTCATAAAGCTCATCGGCTAAATGTAATTGGCACCACAATAATCCTTGTTTGCTTAACGAGTCAGTGGCAAAAGGGCGGTAGTATTGAATACGGTCGTTAATATTATTCAGCGCAAGCGTTTGTTTTTCGAATTCGACGGCGTTGAACACACTTGAGGAAACAGGTTCTTGCTGGAGAGTGCTTAAGTCAGGTTTATATTGAAGGCACTGCTCTACAAACAGTGCCAACGGATTGGCCACAGCATTTGCTGTGGCCAATAAACTAAAACTTAGGATTACTAGAGAAATGCTTTTTAGCATAAGCCACACGTTCTTCAACTGACATTGCTGGGCCTTTCATGGCTTCAACGTGTTTAAGTCGAGGTAAAAGGCCTCTACCATTGGCTATTTGAATGGTTAACCCTGGGCGGGCGTTCAATTCAAGCAGTAATGGTCCTTTGTATTTATCCAATACCATGTCGGTACCCAGATATCCCAGCTCACACATTTCATAAGCACTCGAAGCTGTATGAAGTAAGGTTTCCCAATGTGGCACAGTCATGTTCGACAGTGGAAAGTGGGTATCTGGATGCTTATCAACAGGTAAGTCGAATTGCACCGCATGCAAGCTTTTGCCTGTCGCGATATCTAATCCGACACCAACAGCACCTTGGTGCAAGTTAGCTTTACCGTCTGATGCCGCCGTCGACAAACGCAGCATTCCCATGACTGGGAAGCCCTTAAAAACGATTAAGCGAATGTCTGGTACGCCTTCATAACTGAAGCCTTCAAATACCGGGTCGAACTCAATTAATCCTTCAACAATCGCCACATCAGGCTTACCGCCCAGTGAAAATAATCCACTGAGAATGTTAGACACATGCCGGTAAATTTCACTGTGAGTAACTTCGTGACCATTGGGCTTGTAGTAACAGCCATTGTTCACCTTAGTAATCACCATGATACCTTTACCGCCAGAACCTTTAGCTGGCTTGATAACAAAACCAGTACGGTCACTGACCATGGCTGGAATTTCTTGAATTTTATGTTGTTCGTGGACAACACCAATCAGGTCAGGAACCGCAATGTTATTAGCAAGCGCAAGTTGCTTAGTGATCAACTTATCATCAACGCGTTTATAAAATTTACGCTGATTATAACGACCAATATAGCTAATATTGCGCCTGTTCATATTCAGTACACCGCTACGGCTCAATTCCCAAGGCCAGGCGTACTTCATTATTTCTCTCCAACCAATGGTTTAAAGCGTTTTAACTCTGTTAGGCGATAACCAGTGTATTGACCCATCACTAATACCAGAGCCAAAATCACTAAGTGAATACCTAAAAAGTTAAACACCCAATGTTGTACTAATTGGTTATCCATTGCTAAGTAGGCTAGGGTTGCGACAAATAAACTGCCACCACCTGAAACGAATACCTTTTTAGGGCCTTCTTCTTCCCACAGGATAGACATACGCTCGATGGTCCATGCAAGGATGATCATCGGGAAGAATGTAATGGTTAATCCCTCACTTAAACCTAGCTTGAATGAAATCAGCGTGAATAAACCGATGATAAATATCACCACAATTATGACCGCGGATATTCGGGATATGAGCAGTAAATTGAGGGTGGACAGATAGGAACGGATCATTAAGCCAAATGCCACAATCAGTAAGAAACCAATTAAGCCAGTCAGTAACGTTGTTTGAATAAAGGCTAAGGCAATTAACACAGGCATAAAGGTACCTGATGTTTTAATCCCCACGATTACCCGTAAAAATACTACAACTAATACTCCGATAGGGATTAAGAGAATACCTTTAAACGTGCTTTGTTCTTCAAGGGGTAATTGATATAACGAAAAATCCCACACATCATCATTCATCATCATATCAATAGATGTTGCTAATGCAGAACGTGTGTCTTGCAGCATTGAGAAGTTAACTAATGAATTAGTGCCGCCCATGACATCAAGTACGGAGTGGCCAGCATATTCCCACAACACGAGAGTGTTATCGCGACCTTTTTTGTTATTTGGTACATCAAATAACACCCATTCACCGTCATTATACACTTGCACGTAAGATGAAAGTTGTTGGCGACGACGTTGATCTTCTAATTGTAAGCCATTGACAATGCGCGCAGGGACACCTTTAGAGTGCAGCATATGCAAAAACAAATTAGTTGAAGTGTTTGCCGACAATAACAATGCCATGTTTTGGCTTTGATCAGCGTCGTTGATTAGATTCATCAATTGTTGAGCAAACGACAGATTAGTGGCACTACGGCCCCATACTTCTTCGGTGATCTGCTCAGCCGCTGACTTCTCTGTTGCTGGCCATAAGTAGGTATCGGGTGCGAGAGGCTCTTCAGTTGCTTCGATGTTTAATTTACCTGTAGGGACCAAAGTCACTCGGTAATATAAGGCTTGTGGGCCTGAAGCTTCACGAATTGACCATACAGCACGACGATTAGCCACATCGTTAGAAATGGTTAAGCCGTAACCTGGTGATGTCGCGTTTTCAACGAGCACATCAAACGCAGGATCGTTCGGTAATGAAAAGTTGACTTCAGCTGGTTGATTGTTACCAACAAAACTGACTTTAGCGTCTACAGCCCAACTTTGAACCTGGTCACCAGGCAAGAAAGGCACATTGTGCTCAATTCCACGGTAAATACTTGTGCTGATGCCGATGATAAATAGCAGCGCAACAAAGATGTAAAACGGTTTACGAGAATGCATTACTGATCCTATTTATTTAACGTGGTTATTTGGTCTTTTGCTTTACCGTGGATATAGATTTGGCCTACATCAACAACAGCAATATCTTTCATAAACTTGCGACCTAGTAATAATGGATAGTCTAGGTGGCTTCGATCAACAAGGTTTAAATCTGTTTCTGCTGAATATTTACCTATTTTTAAATGCGCGTGGATCACTGGACGACGATCATCATCTGAATCAACGTCTTGTTTAATACGAACAAACTTTTCTACTTTTGATTCAAAGGTATTCGCGGGTTGGTCAATACCATTGGTCATTACGTCATAACGAGCCCATTGTACGCCGTCACGCTCAAATAATACGATATTTCGTGCATCTAAAGAAGACGACTCAGCCCCAGTGTCAATACGGGTAGCAAACTTAGCTTTCACTTCATCGACATAAACGCTTTCAACTTCACCTAAAATAAATTTCTCACCAATGGTGGCTTCAGAACATTGATCTGGAATGGCAATCGGTCTTACTCGTTGGGGTGGTGGCATCACAATCGTCTTTGGACGTTCGGCCATCGCGGTGCTGACTTGGGTTTTTAATTTTCTCATTTCAGCAGACAGCGCACTAATTTCTACACTTTGTTGAGCACATTGAGCATTAATGGCGTCAATAACGACAGTTTGTGTATTAACCAGACTGCTATTCAACTCAGCATTAGTCAGTGGTGGTGTCATTGGTTTTTGAGTGGCTGTACAACCCGATATAAGGGCTGCTGCAACGGATAGAGCAAGTACCTGCTTTAACATGTCAATTCCTGTTGAATAGTAATATTTAAACTAAATCGTGATTCGGTTGATTCTTGGTAGCAATAATGATGGCCCGTTTGGGGGCGGGATAACCTTCAACAGTTAAACTCGCATCATCGGGGTCGAGATAATCGACAAGTGATTCATTTTTCATCCACTGGGTGCTACGTTGCTCATTTAGTGAGGTGACATCAATATCGACACAACGGATATCGGTAAACTCACACTTTTTTAACCATAACATTAAGGCCGCAACAGAGGGGATAAACCACACGTTGTTCATTTTGCCGTATCTGTCTAAGGGGACAAGAACTGCGTTCTCATCGCCATCAATAACGAGTGTTTCAAGGACTAATTCACCGCCCATTCTTAATTGATCACGCAGTTGTAATAAGTGATCAATTGGTGAACGGCGATGATATAACACCCCCATTGAAAATACAGTGTCAAATGCATCCAGTGGCGGTAATTCTTCAATGCCTAATGGCAATAAGTGTACAGGGTGTTGATTACCGGCCAAGCGTTTAATGGCTTCAAACTGACACAAAAAAAGGGGGGACGGGTCAATACCCACCACCCTTGCTGCGCCTTCACCTAACATACGCCACATATGGTAACCGCTGCCACAACCGACATCGAGCACGGTACGGTTTTTCAAAGGCGATATATGTCCTTTTACTCTATCCCATTTCCAGTCACTGCGCCATTCTGTATCAATTTCAATACCATGGACAGTAAACGGACCTTTACGCCAAGGTTGAAATACCGCCAGTAAGTTACTGAGCTTTTCAGTTTGTCCTGGGCTCAGTTGTTCGCCAGAACCAATGGTTACGCTACTCGTAAATTCAACGGTGTCTGGCTGTGGGTAATTAAGTTTATTGAGGACTTTTTCCCACTTAGGTAAATTACCGTGTTTATGGTCGCGTTGCCATTGGCCTAAAATAGAGGGCAAATTTTCTAACCAATGTTGCAAGTTAGAGTCGGCAATGTCTTTGTAAAAAGAACTAAAACTAATCATTTAATCGCTACCATTGATGCAAAATTAAAGCATTGGAACCACACTGAAAAATGTGAGAAACCGTTTTCTGTTAACCGTTGTTGATGCACCGTTAAACTGTCTGGACGCATCACATTTTCAAGGGCGCTGCGTTTTTGACTGATTTCAAGTTCACTGTAGCCGTTAGCCCGCTTAAAATTTAAATGCAGGCTGTCTAACAAGCTTTGAATTTGATCGTCTTCAAAATACAATTTTTCTGATATCACTAAAATGCCACCTGGAAGCATACCGTCATAAATACGCTTGATGAGCGCGTCACGATCGTTGATAGGTAAAAATTGTAGCGTAAAGTTTAACACCACCATTGAGGCATTTTGAATCTCGATATTTCTTATATCGGCGCATAATAAATTAACTTGGGTATCGCTAACATAAGCCGCTAGATTTTCCTTGCAGCGGTCTATCATCGATTGACTATTATCAACGGCATAAATTTGGCATTCTCGACCTTCAATTTGACGACGAATGCTCAAGGTAGCAGATCCTAACGAACTCCCAAGATCATAGACATTACTGTTTGGCGTTACGAAGCGATCGGCAAAATCACCAATCGTATTGATTATTTGTGCGTAACCTGGGACAGAACGACGGATCATGTCATTAAATACACCAGCAACTCGCTGATCAAATTGAAAATCGGCTATCTGATCGGCAGCGTGAGCGTAAATCGTATCTTGTTGAGAGTTCATGAGCTGTTATGTGGAAAAATTCTGCGTGTATTTTAGCTAATCATGGTGAATGGCAGCAAGCATCCTGCTAGTATTTTGTGAGTTTTTTTTCAAATAGTTCATTATAGTGTTAATACTTTTGATTTAGGCTGCTATTTATCGCTGTTAATCTGTACAGTAATGGTCGTTGACTTTCGTCAGCGCCTTCCAAAGTAAATTATTTTGATTGGTCGACTCTCCGCTATTGACTATAAAAACAACAACAGGGCATGTTAACAAGATAAAATTAGCGCGATCATCTTAAAAATAATGATATTATTTATTCAGCATTACATAAATATAACAATTGGATTGTCGCGGTCGTGTTCAACAAGAAAAGCGAGTATTCGCCATCTTATTAACTTTGTTTAACACTCTAGGGCCTGTTGATCTTTTCTGGTTGAATTTTGTTTGAGTTAAAAACGTTTTAATCGAGGCGAATGGATTGATGCCTAGTCATCTAAGCAAAGTTCATTCAACAAAGAGTAAAACGTTTTTAGCCGAACCCTACGGGCAGCGTTTGTTGGCCATTTTTACTGCGTTATCGACTTTTTATGTAGAATAACTACACCTCAAAGTCTCTGCCGCGCAGTTGTATATGTGAGTAGTGGCCAACAATTTGCTGCTAAAACAACCTCGAAAGATCTACAGGCCCTAATGTATGTCGCGAATAACAACAGAATATCGCGTATAAAAACAAGCTTGTTTATTCATCAAAATTAAAAGTATTAGGGAAAAAACTTGAAATTGATATCTTGGGCGCTGGCATTCATGTTGATGTCGCTATGCTTGCCTGCCACTGCCGTTCATGCCGATGAGGATGCTAAGCTGTATTCTCCTGAGCCCTTAGTGATTGTCATGGGCGAAGACACTTATCCTTTTGAATATTTAGATGAGCAGGGTAATGCTGCAGGTATATTAGTTGACTTGTGGCGTGAGTGGTCAACGATTACCAATACCAAGGTACGATTTGTGGCTCGACATTGGCTGGCCTCTTTAACGCAACTTGAACAAAAGCATGCTGATGTTCATATTGGCATGACTGAAACGGCAGAACGCTCACGCGTATTTGATTTTGCACACCCTTTTACTACCTTAAATGCCTATCTTTATGTTCATAAATCCATTAACAGTAAAAAGCGCATTAGTGATTTAATTCCTTATCAAATTGGCATCGTTGATGGCTCATCTCATGAAGTGATGCTTAAAGATCTTGAGCCAAGATTAAGTTTTAAGCGTTATAAAAACCGAGAGCAATTACTGCAAGCAGCCGCCAATGGCGATTTATTTGTTTTCGCAGGGATTGAAGGTTATCAACGTAATGTCGCATTAGAGCAAGATATTGCCGCTAACTTTTACAGTTCATCTCGTATTCTCATCAAAAAAATAGGGTTATCTCCTGCTGTAAATAAAGGTAATCAACAACTTATCGACAAAATCAATCATGGTTTTGAATTAATTTCTCCTAAAGTGATTAAGCAAATTGAGCGTCGCTGGCTTGGGTATCATAAACAAACCTCTGGTGTCGTTATTGCCATGCAAAATGGGGTAGAGCCCTATGCTGATATGGGGACGGATGGGCTACCGGCAGGGATGTTAGTGGACCTATGGAAATTATGGTCTAAAAAAACTGGTATCAATATCGACTTTGTCACAGGTGATATGAATAGCACGATTGACGATGTCAAAACGGGTGTGGCGGATGTTCAGATTGGCTACCCAGAAAGTAAAGAAATGCGCTCAGGTTTGAAACAAGCGTGGCATATTATTTCTGTTAAAAGTCGTTTTTTTAGCCGTAAACAACACATTGAAAATATCGAACAATCGACCATGAGGATTGGCGTATTTCCAACTGCACCGTATATCGGGCAAGTTAAAAGCGCATTTCCTAAAGCTCAATTACGTTTTTACGATACGTTAGATGAAATGATTAAAGCAGTACATAACGATGAGATTATCGGTTTTGTATCTTCTGCAGCGATGACATCACACTATTTATTAGCCAATAAACTCTGGGCTGAGTTTCACCAATATACCAATATAGAATTTATTACAGACATGTATACGCTAACGCGTATTGATGACAGCGGACTAGCCGATCGAATTAAAGCGGGCTTTAATTTAATTTCGGTTGAAGAACAAATACAAATTGAACGTAAATGGCTTATTAATCCAGACGACCGCTTTTTTACTGGAAGCGCAAGTAAAATCAAATTAACAACCCAGCAAAAGCAATACATTAGCAGTTTAGGTGCCATTAAAATGGGTTACCTTAAAAATTGGGCTCCAATGGAGTTTCAAGGCAAAAATGGTCAGTTTTTAGGGGTCAATGCCGACATTAAAAATTTACTCGTTAAGCAGCTTAATCTCACCATTATTCCTGTTGCCTATGACGATTTTGGTAAAATGGTAAATGATTTAACTAAAGGCGAAATCCATTTAGTCGCGAGCATGGCACAAACCCCCTCAAGAGAGAATACGCTTGCATTTTCGTCGCCTTATTGGCCATCACCTTGGGCGATAGTGACCTCGTTAACTCAGCCGCCTATTTTTAATATTTCGCAAGTTGCCGGTAAACGTTTAGCGGTTGTCGATGGTTACCATATTATTGATCAATTACGCCAACAATATCCGGGAATAGAGCTGGTTATCGTGGCAGATACCAAAGACGGTATTAATGCGGTGATTAATGGCCGTGCAGATATGTTTGTTGAGCAAGTTGCCACATTGGCCGCCACCCTTAAAGGCGGGCAATACCCCAGTTTAAAATTGTCTTTAGTCGCTGAATTAACAGAACAGCATAGCCGAATAGGTTTATTCCCAGGCGTTAAAGATTTAGTGCCATTGATTGATCGTGTTATTGCGACAGTGGATGAAAACGAACAGCAAAATATGTATCAAAAGTGGGTGGCACTGGATTTAAATAGTGACTCGTTATTATACCAACGGTGGTTAAAAATATCGGTGGTAGGTTTTGTTATTTTGGCGCTTATTGCCTTGGTTATTTTAATGTCGAATCGACGGTTAAATAACGAAATAGAAAAAAGAATTAAAGCCGAAGATAACCTTAAATTTATGGCCAATCATGATAACGTAACGGGCCTGCCCAATCGTAATTTACTGGAAGACAGGCTCGAGCAAGCGGTATTGACACATCATCGTGACAATCAACGCTTTGCATTATTATTTATCGATTTGGATGGTTTTAAAGTGGTTAACGACCTTCATGGTCATCATGTTGGCGACAAACTATTGCATCGTGTCGGGGTGTTATTGTCTAAATGTGCACGAGAGTCTGATACCGTTGCCCGATTCGGTGGTGATGAGTTTGTATTACTACTCAACCATATCGACAGTAAAGGCAGCGCGCGACAAGTGGCAGACAACATATTATTAGCCTTTAAAAAGCCAATAATAATAGACGGCATTAGTGTCAATATTTCAGCCAGTATCGGTATTGCCGTATTTGCCGACGATGCCGATACCGCACTGTCGTTACTCAAAACCGCGGATCAGTTAATGTATCAAGCTAAAAAAATTGGCGGCCATCAATTTAAAATGAACTAGTGCTAAGGTTTTGTTGGTTTTTCAGTCAGTCAACCGTGTTTATGTACGACAGGTATGGTTAATTCACACAAACTAACTGATACTTCAATGCATAAGTTTGAGTCACGGTATATAATGCCGTTTTTATCGTTTTCGATTTCCAAAACTACCGCTTTGTGGATAAAGGATAGAGTTCAATGCGCAGTCATTATTGTGGAGACATTAATAAGTCTCATCTTGATCAAGAAGTTACTTTAGTCGGTTGGGTAAACCGTAGTCGTGATTTAGGCGGAGTTGTGTTTTTAGACTTACGCGACAGAGAAGGACTCGTTCAGGTTGTTTATGACCCAGACTTAAAAGAAGTCTTTGACGTTGCAAGCACACTGCGCAGTGAATTTTGTGTTCAAATAAAAGGATTGGTTCGTGCTCGTCCAGACAGCCAAATCAATACACAAATGAAAACCGGCGAAATCGAAATCTTGGGTAAACAACTGACCATTATCAATGCGTCAGCCCCCTTGCCACTGAGCATGGACAATTACCAAAACAACAGCGAAGAGCAACGTCTTAAATATCGCTACCTAGATTTACGTCGCCCAGAAATGGCCGAGCGTTTAATCTTCCGTGCTAAAGTGACCAGTGCCGTGCGTCGTTTCTTAGATGGTAATGGCTTCCTAGACATCGAAACCCCTATTTTAACCAAAGCAACACCAGAAGGTGCGCGTGACTACTTAGTCCCTAGCCGTACTTATAAAGGTCAATTCTTTGCATTACCGCAATCGCCGCAGCTATTTAAACAATTACTGATGATGTCGGGTTTTGACCGTTACTATCAAATTGTGAAATGTTTCCGCGATGAAGATTTGCGTGCTGATCGTCAGCCTGAATTTACTCAAATCGATATCGAAACATCCTTTATGTCATCAGAGCAAGTGATGGAAAAAACTGAGCAAATGATGCGCGGTTTATTTCAAGACTTGCTCAATGTCGATTTAGGTGAGTTTCCGCGTATGTCTTACGCAGAAGCGATGAAGCGTTATGGCTCTGATAAGCCAGACTTACGTAACCCACTTGAATTAGTGGATATTGCTGACTTAGTTAAAGACGTAGAGTTTGCGGTATTTAACGGCCCAGCTAATGATGTAGAAGGTCGCGTAGCAGCGCTTCGTATTCCTACTGGGGCATCATTGTCTCGTAAGCAAATTGATGATTACACTAAGTATGCCGGCATTTATGGCGCTAAAGGCTTAGCATGGATGAAGCTTAACGATTTAACGGCGGGTATGGATGGGATTCAATCTCCAGTACTTAAGTTTTTATCTGAAGACATTGTTAACGACATTATTAGCCGTACCGGTGCACAAACTGGCGACATCATTTTATTTGGTGCCGACAAAGCCAACGTGGTTGCAGAAGCCATGGGTGCATTGCGCTTAAAAGCGGGTGAAGACTTTGATTTACTTGAAGGTCAATGGCGCCCAATGTGGGTTGTTGACTTCCCAATGTTTGAGAAAATCAATGGCGGTTTCCATGCAGTCCACCACCCATTTACTGCACCACGCGGTATTAGCCCAGCAGAATTAACTGCCGATCCAGCAGCGGCTATTTCTGATGCATACGACATGGTATTGAATGGCTGCGAATTAGGCGGTGGTTCTGTACGTATTCACAATGCTGAAATGCAAAGCACGGTATTTAATATTTTAGGTATTGAAGCCGAAGAAGCGAAAGAGAAGTTTGGCTTCTTACTTGAAGCATTACGTTATGGTACGCCGCCACATGCTGGTTTAGCATTTGGTTTAGACCGTATTATTATGCTTATGACGGGTGCTACCTCAATTCGCGATGTTATGGCATTCCCTAAAACAACCACAGCTGCGTGTCCGCTCACTAACGCGCCAGGTTTTGCTAATCCAGTTCAGTTAACTGAGTTAGGCATTGCCGTGATTGAAAAGGCAAAAACGGAAGAATAGTTTTTAATGTTCAACTTCACTCGCTCTTAAAGGGCACCACATACCGAGGCTGCTGCCTCGGTCTGTTTTTTACAAGTATGATTTTGTACTTGAACGAAAAGGGAGCTTAATATGGCAGGACACAGTAAATGGGCCAACATTAAACACCGCAAAGCAGCCCAAGACGCTAAGCGTGGTAAATTATTTACTAAATTTATCCGTGAACTCACCGTTGCGGCTCGAGAAGGTGGCTCAGACCCCGATGCGAATCCAAGATTACGCGCCGCCATCGATAAAGCCTTATCAAATAACATGACTCGCGACACCGTAGAGCGTGCCATTAAACGTGGCGCAGGTGAAGTCGACGGCCAACAACTTGAAACCATCATTTATGAGGGCTATGGCCCAGGCGGAACTGCCGTGATGGTCGAAACCATGACAGATAATCGTAACCGGACAGTATCTGGTGTACGTAATGCCTTTAATAAATCGGGTGGCAATTTAGGTACCGACGGTTCAGTGGCGTATTTATTTACCAAATCAGGTGTGATTTCATACAACAATGATACTGATGAAGACACATTGATGGAGCTAGCGCTAGAAGCGGGCGCTGAAGATGTGGTTACTCATGATGACGGTGCAATGGATGTATTTACCAGCCCAGAAACATTTGGCAAAGTAAAAGATGCACTCGACAGTGGCGAACTTGAAGCTGTTAACGCAGAAGTGACCATGGTTGCTTCAATTAAAGCGGAATTAGATATCGATACCGCAGAGAAATTTTTACGATTAATTGACATGTTAGAAGATCACGATGATGTACAAGAGGTATATCATAACGCTGAGATTTCAGATGACGTCATGGAAGCATTAGATAATCTATGATCATATTAGGGGTCGATCCCGGCTCACGTATTACCGGTTATGGCGTGATCCAATGCCATGGTAGACAACAAATTTATTTAGGCAGTGGGTGTATCCGCACCTCGGCCGATGATTTACCCCAGCGCTTACAGCAGATTTATGCAGGTTTAAGCGAAATTATTACCCAATATCAGCCTAATGAATTTGCGATTGAGCGAGTTTTTATGGCAAAAAATGCCGACTCGGCATTAAAACTGGGTCAGGCACGTGGCGCCGCCATTGTTGCTGCTACCTGCGCTAATTTACCGGTGGCCGAATACAGCGCGACCCAAATTAAGAGTGCCGTAGTGGGTACCGGACGTGCTCAAAAAACACAAGTACAGCACATGATAAAACAACTGTTAAAATTGCCCGCCGCGCCACAAGCAGATGCAGCGGATGCGTTAGGGGTCGCAGTGTGTCATTTTCATACTTATCAAAGTCTTATTGCTATGGGCGGTAAGGCGAGTAGCAGAACTTACGGAAGATACAAATGATTGGTCGACTCAGTGGGATATTAGCGGAAAAACAAGCACCTGAAGTGGTGCTAGACGTAAATGGTGTGGGTTATGAGTTACAAGTGCCCATGACCAGTTTTTATGAACTCCCCGAACTTAATCAGCAGGTGATGTTGTTCACTCACTTCGTTGTGCGTGAAGACGCGCAGCTACTGTATGGCTTTATTACCAAACAAGAACGGGCATTATTTCGGTTATTGATTAAAACCAACGGAGTAGGTCCTAAATTGGCGTTAACTATTTTGTCGGGAATGACCGCTTCAGAGTTTGTCTCTTGTGTTGAACGTGACGATATTGTGACGTTAGTGAAGTTACCGGGCGTAGGTAAGAAAACTGCTGAACGTTTAGTGATTGAAATGCGCGACAAACTCAAAAGCTTGCTTGAAGCTTCTGTTGGGTCGGAACGTGAATTTATGTTGCAAAGCAACTATAAACCAACACCAGTTGCAGACAGTGCAGAAGAAGATGCCATATCAGCGTTATTGTCATTAGGCTATAAACCCGCCCAGGCCAGTAAAGCGGTTTCTGCGGCATATGCTGATGGCATGAGTTCTGAAACGCTGATTAAAGCGGCATTAAAGTCGATGTTATAACACGTTGAATATACAGACTAGGGTATCTACATAATGATTGAAGCTGATCGCCTGATCCAACCGCAAGTACAAGGTCAAGATGAACAAATTGACCGTGCAATGCGACCGAAAATGTTGGATGAGTACACCGGGCAGGACGATACTCGCGCCCAGCTTAAAGTGTTTATTCAAGCGGCAATCAATCGAGGTGAAGCATTAGATCATATGCTTATTTTTGGCCCGCCAGGTTTAGGTAAAACCACGTTAGCTATGATTGTGGCGAATGAAATGGGCGTGAATATTAAATCGACATCAGGTCCCGTGCTTGAAAAAGCGGGTGACTTAGCGGCGTTATTAACCAACCTTGAACAAGGCGATGTTCTCTTTATTGATGAAATTCACCGATTAAGCCCCGTCGTAGAAGAAATTCTGTATCCCGCAATGGAAGATTACCAACTCGACATTATGATTGGTGAAGGCCCCGCTGCACGTTCCATTAAACTCGATTTACCGGCATTTACGTTAGTCGGCGCTACAACTCGAGCTGGAGCGTTAACTTCACCACTGCGGGCGCGTTTTGGCATTCCTCTACGGTTAGAATTTTATAATGTTAAAGATCTCACCACCATTGTGACTCGTTCTGCCAAAGTGATGGGATTAGAAATTGATCATCAAGGTGCAATCGAAATTGCTACCCGTTCACGCGGCACGCCACGTATTGCTAACCGGTTACTGCGCCGTGTTCGCGATTATGCTGAAGTTAAACATGACGGCATTGTGACTCAAGAAGTTGCTGAATATGCCCTTGATTTACTTGATGTTGATGAACAAGGTTTTGATTACTTAGACCGTAAACTCTTATTAGCGATTATCGATAAGTTTATGGGCGGCCCAGTAGGATTAGATAACGTTGCTGCAGCCATTGGCGAAGACAGAGAAACGATTGAAGATGTACTTGAGCCGTTTTTAATTCAACAAGGCTTTATTCAACGCACGCCAAGAGGCCGAATTGCAACGCAACGGGCGTATGACCATTTTAGTATGGTTAAGCCAGAGTAGATGACTTCGAAAAAGAACCACTATTCATTCAGTCATACGCCTTATTTAAGCCCTTTTAAATTCTCGCTGAGTTATCACTGAATAAAGCAAAATGGTATTAACCCGAGTTGAGCTCACTTAGTTGTGACCGTTCATCAATACAGGTTACGATTCGTTTTCTGCCGTGGGTTTTGCCGTTAACGCAAAGACTTGCTGGCAGTACGCTAAATGATGGCGAATGTTATCCAAAAACTGTGAGGCCTGGTAATCCACTAAATACCAATAACTGGCTTGAGTTTGCGGGGTCTCATTATAAAAAAGGGCTTCAGCGGTGATTAAATCATCTTGAGTCGCATACGATAACCAATGCACGCTGGGTAAATTGCTCAACGCAGCTAACAGCGCGTATTGTAAATCGGGCTGTGCAGGGCGCTCAGTGGTGACTTGTAATGCTAACGATTGCGCCGTAGCCAAGCTAAATGCTGGCTGAGTATCTCGTTTACTGCGACGCACATAATCACTCAATAACACTGCAAATGGATTGATATCAGGTTGCTCAACTCGGGTATCAAGCTCTGCAGGAATGCTAGCTTGATCGATTAACAACTCCGGCCACACAATAGTGTTATGCGTTAAGGTTAAACCTAATGCAAGACGACGTTCCCCAAGCCAATTATGCACCATGCAAGGTAAATACTCATCAGCTGCCAATGATGATGAACGCCTTAATGATGGCATTAACGACATACGTTGTACGGATACTTGTGCTGCGACTATTGTCATTAAAAAGCTGGTCACTAACCCCGAAGATGGCCAACATTTAAGTTGCGAGTTAAGTGTCTCTGCAACTTGCGTTAATAATGATACTAATTGGCCATTATCAGGGCCGTTGCTGACGACAAAGGCATGACTTGATTCAGCATAAGGTCCATTGCAAATATTGATCACATTGGGCGCTTGATGTTGGGTCGCATTAAACACAAAGGTGTGACCCTCTATGGCAGGTTGCCACTCTCCTTGACCATTACCAATAATGGTCACGTTTTGGTAAGGCAGAATATTTTGCGATTCAGTTGCGACGGGGTTATCAGAAGAAGGCATTATTTCAAGTTCACTTTTAACGTTTCGACATGATGGCGTGTTCATTATCGCTTAAGCTCAATGACACTGCTGAGCGAGCAATTGTAACTCATTGATCTGGGCTAATGTCGAATAACTTAATGAAATCGTAAAAGGTCACACTTATTTAATGCGGATTGGTATTTGGTTAAAAAACCATTCCATTTTGTTACGCTTTAGTATAAATTAAAACAACTGTTTTAATTATTCGTTTAAGAGAACTTTATGTACCCATATCAAGCCCCATTAAAAGACATGCAATTCTTGTTAGAACAGGTTTTTGATGCGCCTACAACGTGGGAACAACTTCCTGCAATGGCAGAGACTGTTGACATGGATACAGCATTGGCCATTTTAGATGAATCAGCCAAAATTAGCCGTGATCTACTGCAACCTTTAAACCGTAATGGCGATGAACAGGGCGTGGTTCACAGTGGCAATAACATTATTACCCCAGATGGTTTTAAAGAAGCCTATAACCAATTTGCCGAAGGCGGTTGGGTAGGTTTATGCGGCGAAGCTGAGTTTGGCGGCATGGGCATGCCTAAAATGTTAGGCGTGTTGGTTGACGAAATGGGCTACAGCACCTGTAACTCTTTCACACTTTACAACTCGCTAACAGCCGGCGCAGCATTGTGTATTCATGCGCACGCAAACGATGAATTAAAGCAAACTTACTTACCGAATTTATATTCTGGCCAATGGGCTGGCGCAATGGACATGACCGAGCCACATGCCGGTTCTGATCTTAAAGGTATTCGTACTAAAGCAGAGCCTTTAGATGATGGCAGTTATTCTATTACCGGCAACAAGATTTTCATTACCGGCGGCGACCAGGATTTAACTGAAAACGTCATTCACTTAGTTCTGGCTAAACTGCCAAACTCGAAAGGGATTTCGTTATTCCTCGTGCCAAAAATCAGTGTTAATGCTGACGGTAGCCTAGGTGATGCCAACGGCGTTACTGTGGGTTCAATTGAGCACAAAATGGGCCTTAAAGCGTCTGCCACATGTGTCATGAATTATGATAATGCCAAAGGTTTCTTAGTCGGTGAGCCAGATCGTGGTTTAGTGTGCATGTTCACCATGATGAACTACGAGCGTTTAGCCATTGGTTTACAAGGCTTAGGTAACGGTCAAGCCGCTTATCAAATGGCCAGCGATTACGCCAAAGAGCGTTTACAAGGCGTTGCTGCAGCGGGTTCTGCAACTGGCGCAGTGTCTGATCCTATTATTGTCCATGGCGATGTGCGTCGTATGTTACTCACGATTCGCGCCATGACTGAAGCTGGGCGCGCGTTGTCAGTGTATACCGGTAAGCAACTGGATTTAGCCAAGTACGCCAGCGGCGATGTGCAAGCAAAAGCGGCGCGTTATGTGGGTTTACTTACGCCAGTTTCAAAAGCGTTTTTAACCGATCGCGGCTTAGATTCAACCGTAATGGGTCAGCAAGTGTTTGGTGGTCATGGTTATATTCGTGAAACAGGTATCGAGCAGTTTGTGCGTGATACCCGTATTGCCCAAATTTACGAAGGTACTAATGGTATTCAAGCCATTGACTTTTTAGGCCGTAAAATCACTTACGATAATGTGGCCACCTTGACTGAATTTGTTGCTGAAGTGAATGCCAGTCTTGTTGAATTAACTCAAGCGAACCCTGAACATAAAGCTAAGGTGAGTGCGGTATTTGCTGAGTTATTAGTGACAGCCAATTACATCAATGACAATAAGAAAACCCAACCAGCACTAGTGAATTCATGTGCCGTTGATTTCTTAGATGCGTTTGGTTATGCACTTTATGGCTACTTCTGGTTATTAATGGCCGATAAAGCTTCAAGCCATGAAGACTCGACCTTTGCAGCGCAAAAGCAGTATGTAGCCGATTTTTATATGGACAAGTTATTGTCTAAGTCTCAATACCACTTATCACAAGTTAATCAAGGTGATAAGTCTATTATGGCCATGCCAGCAGAGATGTTCTAAACCACTTTCGTGGATAATAGACAACACAATAAGCCTTCCATTAGTAATGGAAGGCTTTTGTACTTATGGCGTTCTGCATGTTGCTAATAGCGGTATTTATTTGCTGCGTTTCCAATAGATAAACGCCACAATCGCAACCAGTGCAATGGCAGGCGACAGATCCATTAAGTGATGAAATAATCCAACACCGCCGTGTCCCTCATGTGCCATAGCAAGAGATGGAGTAGCGGCAAGGATAAAGGCAAGTGATAAGTATTTCATGGTGTGGTCCTTTTATTGTGTTCACTTTTGTCGTTATTGTGTGTTTTAACATTACTTGTTCTGTGTCGCGTGAGTCGCTTATAAACCCGTCTTTATGTCTCTAAAATCAATTGCATTAGCATCATGTCTTCACCGTCCGTCACTAAGGTGTTATTGCCACCACAAATTGGGCAGATAATGGTGCGTTCATCAACCTGCGACTGTTTATCGCAATCGCGGCACTGCAACACTAATGGCTGAATATTCATGATTAGCTTGGCGTTATGGCATACCGTTTCCAACTTAAACGTATCGAAAGCCTGAGCCAGTAAAGCCGGTTCAACACCGCTCAAAATACCAATTTTAAGTTCGACTTGCTCAATGCCTTTGGCATTGTTTTGCAAGGCAAGTGCTTCACATTGTTCCATTAACGACATGACTATCGAATATTCGTGCATTAACAAATCCTGGGGAGTAATTCACCCTGAGGTAAATCTAAATAACGGCTGCTGCCCCACGGGGTGTTTAAAATCACTTTGCCTATTTGATTGTCAGTCACATGACCAATAATGGCTGCTTGCTCGCAATGGCCGTAACGTTGCATCACTTCAATGACACCCTCGGCAATGTCTTTAGGTACCGACAATAAAAAGGTGCCTTCGTTGGCTAAATCATAGGGTTCAAAACCAAATAGCTCGCACAAGCCTTTGACTTCATCACAGACTGGAATATGAGCTTCATCGACGGTAATACCCACGTTTGAAGCCGCCGCCCATTCATTTAATACTGCTGAAATTCCGCCACGGGTCGCATCGCGCATGGCGTGGACTTTAACATTGGCAGCCAATAGCTGTTCAACAATAGGCCATAGGGTATCGCAGTCACTGCACAGGGAAGACTCAAGGGTTAGGCCATCACGGGCCATTAATATTGCCGCGCCATGTCGGCCTATGTCTCTAGAGACAATAATGGCATCACCAATCTGTAAATTCCGTGCTGAAATGTCGGGATTGAGAATGCGTCCGATCCCTGAGGTATTGATAAATAAGCCATCAGCACAGCCTTTTGGTACCACCTTGGTGTCACCGCAGACAATTCTTGCTCCCGATTTATGTAACTCTTCAGCCATGCTATTAACGATGGTTTTGAGGTCATCGATGGCAAAGCCCTCTTCAATAATAAAGCTGCAACTTAAGTATTCTGGTTGCGCAGCCATCATGGCCAGATCATTCACCGTACCTGCGACAGCTAATTTGCCTATATCGCCACCAGCAAAAAATAACGGCGATACGGTAAACGAGTCAGTGGTGAAGGCAATATGGCCACACATGTTCAACTTGGCCGCGTCTTCTTGTGAGGCTAAGATTGGGTTATTAAATGCTGTAAAAAATAAATCGGTGATTAATTGATTCATTTCTTTACCGCCACCACCATGGCTTAGTTGCACGGTCTTTTTAGTTGGCATGTTGCACCTCTCCATAGCGATAATAAGCGTTACAAGCGCCTTCTGAGCTCACCATACAACTGCCTAAAGGCGTTTGCGGTGTACACCCTCGGCCAAACACTTTGCAGTCTTTGGGATTGGCTAATCCCCGTAAGATATCGCCGCACTGACACGCCTTATGATCATCAATTTCGGTTGTGGGTAATACGTCAACATAGATGCGCTCTGCATCGCGATGCTGATATTCAGGTTTTAAGGCCAGTGCAGATTTGGCGATTGGGCCTAAACCGCGCCAGCGAAAGCTATCACGCACGGTAAAATAGGTATCGACGAGCTGTTGCGCAGCCAGGTTGCCGTCATAGGTCACCGAGCGGCTGTATTGATTGTCTAAAACGGCTTCGCCAGCCACTTTTTGTTTCACAATGCGTAAAATAGACTCCATCACATCTACAGGCTCAAAGCCTGACACGACAACAGGTGTGTGGTAAGTGTCGACCGCAGCTTGATAGATTTTAGCGCCGCTGATGACGCTCACATGTGCCGGGCCAATAAACGCATTTACCTGGGCGCGGCTGTCGGCCATCACCGCATCAATTGCAGGAGGCACTAACACATGATTGATATGAAACAGCAGGTTAGGGATGTTTTGTGCTTCAGCCTGGGCAATTAATGCTGCGGTCATTGGCGTTGAGGTTTCAAAGCCAATGGCAAAAAAGATCACGGTTTTATCCGGGTTATCTCGAGCAATGGTTAACGTATCAAGTGGGTCGTAAATAGGCCTAATGTCGCAGCCTTTGGATCGAAACTGCGCCAAACTGCCCATTGAACCGGGCACACGGATCATGTCACCCAGGGTGACTAAAATGACATTGTCCTGACTTGCGAGTACCGCAGCATGGTCAATACGCTCTTTGGGCATCACGCACACAGGGCAACCTGGACCATGTATAAAGCGAATATTGTCAGGCAGTAATTGCAATAAACCGTATTTCATAATGGTGTGGGTATGGCCGCCACACACTTCCATTATATTGATTTGTTGATTGGTTTTAGCGGCAGTTTGTTTGATAAGCGCCGCTAAATGACCAATGGTTTTCGGATCTCGAAATCCTTGATAAAAGTCATTAAGGGTGAGCATCACATTGACTCCATTTGCATTTTTTCAACAATCTCTTGGTATAAATCAAGACTGAGTTGCGCATCTTTCTCATCAATTTTATTCATTACAAAACCAATATGGATAAGTACAAAGTCTCCTAATGCTAATGGTTCAGCCATTAAATGACTGCTAACTCGACGCCTTACGCCTAGCGTATCGACAGTAATGCTTGCATCATCATGTATTTCAACAACTTTTGAAGGAACGGATAAGCACATAATTAATGCTCCAGATTATGGGTAATCCAATGAGCAAAGGTTTTCATTGAGTCAGGATTTTTCACTGACAAAACGAAGAGTTCAACGCTAGGGTTGAGTTTGTGTAACTGTTGTTTGGCTTGTTCAATACTAAAATCAAAGTGGGGCAACAGATCAGATTTGGTAATGACGACCACGTCAGCGCGGCGAAACATCACCGGATACTTCTCGATTTTATCGTCGCCTTCTGGCACCGACAACAAGACGATATTTTTATGAGTGCCGACATCATAACTGGCTGGGCACACTAAATTGCCGACGTTCTCAACAAAACAAATATCGATAGGATTAAGGTCGATGTGATGCAACGCCCCATGCACCATAAAGGCATCTAAGTGACAAGCTGAGCCGGTTTGAATTTGGTAGGCATTAATCCCTTTAGCGATTAAGCGGTCTGCATCGCGTGAGGTTTCTAAATCGCCTTCAATCACAGCGTATTGTTGTTCAAGGTATTGTGGTAAATGTTCGAGCAGTGTGGTTTTCCCACTGCCAGGGCTACTCATCAAATTAAATGCCGTGACATGATGGGACTTAAAATGATCACGGTTATGCTGCGCTTCAACATCATTTTTATCCAATATTTTATGAATAACCGCTAAGGTTTTCTTGTCGTTTAATTGAGGATTACTGTGAAGTTGGCTGTGATGATGTTCGCCATGAGTATGCTGATGATCAGCATGATCGTGTGTGATAGAACAACCGCAATCTTTGCACATGTTTTTTCCCTAATATGACTTATCTTTTAGCTAGTGTCGGTTAAGTTAGAGAACGATTCTTTGATGCACGTCAGCTTTTGATAAAAACAAAGAGAACAAGCGCAGTATCTGCGCGATAATGTGATCTGCGCCACAGCGTTAACAGTAAAAATAATGCCCTCAAGTAAGCGATGTCTCTGCTGAATTTGTTGATGTTTTAGGCAAAAATAAATGTACGCCATACCACAATTGGCCAAGTGCAATGCCGCCGTCATTAATGGGTACATGTTGGCTGGTTAATACCTGATGATTAGCGCGTTTACTTAGGGTTAAACATTGACCGAGTAAGGTTTTATTTTGAAATACGCCGCCACAAAATACTTGCGGGTAGTCACGATAATCTTCAGCGACACTATCAATCTTATCTGCTATTTCAGCCATAAATTGCCAGCATAGTTGATGAGTGAGGTAAGGTGTTGTTAACGCGGAATCTTGTTGATGCGCTGTTAGCACCAGTTGAGTAATAAATTGACTGCTATGCCATTGAATAACCTGGCTGTCTTGCGCTGTAGAGGCGGGATGTTGCGATAAGCTAATCCTTTTTAATGCATTATGAATCCCACTGTCTTTGGCTGTGTGTAGTTGTAAATATTGATTAGCCGCGGTTTCAATCATCATGCCGGCCTGGCCTTCATAGTCATTATGTTCAAGTAAATTAAGCCCGACAGCCAATGCATCAAACAAGCGCCCAACCGAACGACACGCAATACAATGACTGTTGTTGCGCCATAATCGGTGCAAATTGGTCACGGTTTGCTTGCCTAAACTAATGATTGCCTTAATGGGCAATGCCAACACTTGCTCAAGCGATAATTGTTCAAATAACAGTGCCAACAAAATGCGCACTGGCTGTTTAATAGCTTGCTCACCGCCGATTAATTTGAACTCACTAAAATGGGCTAGGGTAGTAAAACCGTTAATATCGGCGAGCATCACTTCGCTGCCCCATAACACGCCGTCGTCGCCTAACCCCGTTCCATCAAAGCTCACACCAAACACAGGTGCCGTCTGTTGATGCACCGCCATCACCGCTAATACGTGAGCATAATGATGCTGAATGCCCACGCATTGTTCGGCTGGCATCGAATGGCGCTGTTGGTAGTCCATTGCCCATTGGCTTGGCGCATATTGCGGGTGTTTATCATGGATAATATGACTCGGGCTAAAATCATATAATCGCTTAAACGTGGCTAAGCTTTGATGAAAGTATTGCTGTGCTTCAAGGCTAAACAAATCACCAATGTGCGGCGATAACATCATGCAATGATCAACCCCAAAAGCGACCGCGTTTTTTTGCTGTGCCCCCACGGCTAATATCGAATGTGTGTCAGCATTAATTGTTGCGGGATCTGAAATATTAATGGTTAATGGCGCGTAGCCTCGAGCTAAACGGATCACTTGCAATTGCTGGTCAATCACCTGTACGACACTGTCGTCACAGGCGTTAATAATCGCTCGATTATGATCCAATATGGCATCAACCACATGGCCTAAATGATGTTCGATTTCTGCTTTATTGCCAATAATGGGCTCACCATTGCGATTAGCGCTAGTGGCGACGATTGGGTTATCTAATTTGTTCATCAGCAAGTGGTGTAGCGGTGTATAAGGCAAAAATACCCCGAGCCTATGAATCCCTGGCGCTAACTGTTCACTTAAGCCCAGTGAATTTTGGGTGTGTTTGTACATCAAGGTGATCGGCTTTTCTGCACTGTTTAGCACCGTCCACTCAGTGTCATTTCCATAGACACACTCATGTGCCTGACTAAGGTCTTTGACCATAATCGCAAGAGGCTTAGCTGGGCGTTGTTTGCGTTTACGCAGCTCGCGTACCGCGACATCATTACTTGCATCGCACACTAAATGAAACCCGCCTAACCCCTTAATGGCCACAATGGCCCCACGGTTTATTAGCTCCGCTGTTTGCGCTAATGCATCGCCATTATTTAATCCGCTGAATGTGGGATTTAATATGCTTAATTGCAACTGTGGCCCACATTGTGGGCAACTGACAGGTTGCGCATGGTAGCGGCGATCGAGCGGATTAGTATAAGCATTTCGGCAATGCACGCACATATCAAAACCCGACATGGCCGTGTTACAGCGGTCGTAGGGTAACGTCTTAATGATGGTGTAGCGCGGGCCGCAATTGGTGCAGTTAGTGAAGGGATATTGATAGTGTCGATTACTGGGGTCTTGTATTTCGTCTACACAATCCTGGCAAATACTTTTGTCGGCCGATATGGCCACATTGGCATGTTCGCCCGCTAATGTCTGGCTTTCAATAATACTAAATTCACTAAACGCAGACAGTGTTGAGATAGGGTTTTGTTCAATGGAATCGATGCGGGCAAGAGGTGGTGGGCTGTGCTGTAAGGTTGCTATAAAGGCGTTAATGGTGGCTTCATCGCCTTGTAATTCAATGGTCACACCAAGATGATTATTGAGTACAGTGCCAAGCAAATTGAGCTCTTTGGCCATGCGATAAACAAAGGGCCTAAATCCGACCCCTTGTACAATTCCTTTCACCACAATGATCACTTGCTGCACTGTTTTCATTCACATTCCGCAGTTAAATTCAGTGCTATTTTAGCGTTTATCCACGACGTTGTTTGAGATATAGGCCACCAATTGCAATATTAACCCCATCAAGATCGAGTAACGGATTGACCACCAGCGGAAAGTTTTTACCAATGCGCAGCTGTACTCGTTCTGCCAATACCGGGTTTGCAAATTCATTACCGGCGACCACGAGTTGCTTAATCCCGATGTTTTGATCGACATGCTCAATCCAGTGGCTTAAGTAATCGGCAAACGAATCATGGAACGCAAAAGCAAGCTTGGCTAAATTGGTATCACCAGCCAATTTAAAGCTCATCAATGAACCTAAGGTTTTACACCAGTTAAGGCTACGGTGTGCCATGCCTTTAGTTAACGGAAAATCAATTCGTGGCGCATTATTGCCCTGGTAAGACATTGCGAGCGCGATAAATTTATCGGCTAGCTCACTTACGCATTTTTGTTGGCTGTGTTTGTCCTGGCTTGGGCCGGCGCCAATAATTAATGCCGCGACAGCCATTAATTGACTCAATGCACCATCGCTTGGCAACAGCTGTAAATCCAGTAATTGATTGTATTCTCGCGGGTGCAATTGCTTAAATTTATCGAGTACATTCTTTTGCGGTGAGTCCGACAAACTGTGACACACCTCGTAACCACTGCCTGGCAGCATAGGCAGTTCAAAAAATAACTCGGCATCACTGTGTCCATCTACGGTGACAATTTGACTGGGGTGGTGTTTATTGAAATACAATATCGCCGCATTTTTCACAAACTGTGCTTTAGTATGATGTTCGTTGCTATGGTGACGTAATAAACCCGCAGATAACGCACATAAGCTGTTACTGATGTCTTCGCCTGGTTCGCCCTTATCAATGGCATGTTCAAGCGTGTTGTGATGTTCAGGCTCCATTAAGGCAATGGCGGGTTTATCCTGTGCTTGTTTAGTAAGAGACAGTTTAGCCTGAGAGAGTTTAGTCTGAGAGAGTTTGGGTAACCTCACCACATGCCATTCAAGCAGGCGTTTAGTGCTTTTAACCAAAAACTTGTATTGACTTGTCTTGTAATTATTTTCGTCGTGTAAGCAGGTTAAGTTATTGGGTAGCGGTATATTACCATCGGTTAAGTTGGTTATGGGTAACCAGTAATGGTTGATACTGGCTAAGCGTAAAGGCAGATCCATTTTGGTATTGTCTACGGTGTCCTGGTTAACATACAACCAGTGCACGCCTTTTTGACGAAGCATTTCTGTTAATATCACCAATAAACGGTTTTCAGCAAATTGGATCTCGTACAAAGGCGCATGCAGGCTAGGGTGATCGCTACAAGGCCTAACACGTAACAGCGGTTTTTCGATGCTGGACAACGCCAATACCTGGCTGTCGGTGACGCAAAATTGGCTGTTAAGCGAATTAGGATTACACACTAATATCCGCGGCCTTTGGTACTGGGCTTGCTTGTCACTGGGCGAGAGCGCCAGGGTGATACCGAGCATAGGTAACGTTAAGGTTTTTTCGCTCAGTAAATTATTGGCCATTGCGGCGATGTCTAAATGGGTTAATGATTTTAACTCGCGGCTTAACTTGTAATGGCCTTTGCAGTGTTCACACGCGAAGTTAATGTCGCCAAAATGGGGATGCTGATTATCGCCAAATTGAGGCTGACAATGCTGACAAAAGTACAGCGGTAAACCTTGATGTTGTTTAACGTCAAACGGGTTAGTTTGGCCAGTTTTATGATTAATACGTTTTATTTCAGTTTTTTGCAGCCAAACTGACAATAAAAAATCACTCGCGATATCATCCGCTAATGCTTCAAGTTCAGCCTGGGTTGCATACGCTTCTATAAAATAACAAATCGAATCGTTATCTTGTTGATGCTCCATGCCAATCGATATGGCCAGTTCAGTACGTTGAAGATAGTCATTACATAAGTGCTCATATAACGGCACAGGACGCTGACAGATAAAATCGAACCTAAGGTTATGCATCGACATAGCAACCTCGCTTATAGGCGTCGGGGATCACTTGGCCGATAGCAATATCAGCCACACAGTCATAGGTAAAGCCAAGGGATGTGATGTGCGCGAGTAACGCTTTTTCCATGGTAGGGATTGCGTTAAGCAGGTGAGTGGTGAGCCCGAGCACCATAGGTTCAATAACGGTTGGTGTTACGCCTAACACAAAGGTGTGTGGCCGGTCGCCAACAATGTCCATCATATTGAGAGTTTGCAGCATTTCCACTTCGTGGGCACTGCCTTGCCAGTCTATTTCGGCTGGCGCATGGTCAAAATCAAAAAAGTAAACTTCACCGGGGCCGACGCCCACGCTATTGACGGTATCCACCACGATTAAATGATCATACTGACAGATTATAGGAATAAGCCCCTGTGCCAGGGTGCCACCATCCATAATATCCAGTTGATATTGCACGTGGTTAAATTGATATTTATCTTTGATATAATTGACAAAATGTACGCCGACACCCTCGTCGGCGTACAATACATTGCCTATACCTAACAGCAATATTTTCTTCACAATAATAGATTCACCTTATTTATGAACTTTGTGATAGTCATAACCAGACACAATCGAATCGACTGAATTATGCTTAAAGCGAATACCAGACCACACCGCCATATACATATGGATCACCACAAAGATGACGAACGCCCATGTTAAGTAGTGATGGTAAATCCGCAAGGGGGCTAAACCACCACACAGGCCAGTTATCCAGGCCGATACATCACCTAACATTCCGCCAATACCCAAATGATACACATTGGCGTACAGCACTAAGCCAGTGATACACATAATCAAAGCGACAAACGAAATGGCCACATAGGTCATAAATTGTAATGGCCCGTAAACCCCAGCTTTGTGTAAACTGCCCATCCAAAAATAAGACTTTACTTGCTTAATCCAACTTCGAGGCGATAGCACATCTTTAAATGAACGTCTTTCATGGTCAATACGACTAAAGAAAAACAAGTAAAAACGCACTAAGGTAATACTGGTTAACAAAAAGCCAAAAATGATATGGGCAAAGCGGATCCAACCTTGTACCAATACATCAGTGCTTTCAGGCGCCACTAAAAATGGCCACGAGATATAAAACCCGGTGATCACTAATACCAAAATAGCCAATGCCCTAAGCCAGTGAAATATTCGAATCGCTGGCGTAAATATCAGCTGCCGATTATGGGTTGCGATATGTTCCATACTGTTGTCCCTCCTAATCCATCACCTTAATTAGAACCCATTTGGATCAATTTTAAATTGACCTAAAGTGTGTTTTTTGTAATCCATCACGTGGACAGAACACGCCATACAAGGGTCAAACGAGTGGATAATACGGATCACCTCAAGTGGCCTGGTTGGATCTTCCAGTTTTAGGCCAATAAGTGATGCTTCATAAGGTCCCATTTTGCCATTAGCATCGACAGGGCCAGCATTCCAGGTCGTCGGTACCACTGCTTGATAGTTTTCAACCTTGCCATCTTTAATGCGGATCCAGTGACTTAACATGCCGCGCGGCGCTTCAATCATCGAATAACCTTCGTAGACTTTGCTTGAGTCAATTTCTGGTTTGACGTAGGTCGATTCGTCAGATTGAATATTGGTCAACAGGGCATCAAAAGTAGTTAAACTGGCTTGACCGACTAACACAGTTTGCAACATGCGTGCAGCGGTGCGACCCAAAGTGGTAAACAGCGCATCTAATGGCAGACCAGTGCGAGCCAGTAAGCCATCAACTGCATTTACCACGGTTTGATTACCACGAGCGTAGTTCACTAATAAACAGGCAAGTGGGCCCACTTCTACCGGCTCGTCTTGATAACGAGGTGACTTAACCCACGAGTATTTTCCGTCACCGTCTAAGGTGGGTAATTTGCCGTAAACCGTGTCGCGTTCCACAAACCCTGTGTAATCAGGAATGGTGGTACCTTCATAAGGATGTTGTGGACCGTCAGCTTTATACCAGGCGTGGGTTACATCTTCGCGAATAAGGTCTGGGTCTATGTCCATCACATTGGCTAAATCACCTTTGATGATGACCCCTTGATTAAACAAGAATTCACCGTCAGCCATGATAAAGTCATCGCCACACAAGAAGCTGTTCACATTCACGCCGCCAAGTACACTGGCTTCGGTGCCAAAGGCTTCAGCCGCCATAACAATATCTGCCTGGTATGCGCGCTCAATAAAGTCTTGTACTATTGCGTGTTTTTGTTTCCATTCTTGTAAACGAGCCGGGCTTAACATGTCGCGCACTGAAGTGACACCGCCCACCACAATAGACTGCGGATGGGGCGATTTTCCGCCAAATATGGCGAGCATTTCGGCTGCCACACGTTGTACTTCTAACGCTTTCAAATAATGCGATAACGCAATTAAGTTTTGCTCAGGGCTAAAACGATACGTGCCATTACCCCAATATGCATTGGCAAAGGGGCCCAGCTTGCCGGTTTCTACTAAGCCTTTTACTCTTGCTTGTACCGCTTTTAATTCACCTTCACCGGCTGCAATCGGGGCGTCTGAATAATTCATTGCCACTTTGGCTGCAAGAGCGGGGTCGGCACTTAAGGCCGAGACCACATCAACCCAATCTAATCCGTGTAAATGATAAAAATGCACAATATGATCATGCATATACAAAGATGATTGCATCAAACTGCGTAAGTATTTTGCATTCAGCGGGATTTTAACGCCGAGGGCATTCTCAACCGCTTCTGTACCACAGCGATAATGCGAATAGGTACACACGCCACAAATACGCTGAACAATTAAGCCCACATCCATAGGTGTGCGACCTTTTAATATCACTTCAATACCGCGCCACAAGGTCGATGATGACCAGGCTTTAGTGATGACATTATTGTCATCCACTTCCACTTCTACGCGTAAATGGCCTTCGATACGGGTGATAGGGTCGATTACGACACGTTTACTCATGATTAATCCTCCAAAGGCTTAGCAAATACGCTAGCAACTGCATGGGCGCCAATACCAACAACGGTCGCACCTAAAATGACCGCTCCAATAGTGTCTGCGGTGGCATCAATGCCATGTAAAAGTTGACGTCCTAGCGGTTTTTCAAAGTCCGCCATGTCATCCCAAAAATTCGGTTCAGAACAGCCCATACAGCCGTGACCCGCTAATACCGGCCAACTGGTGTGATGATTAAAACGTTCTGTCGGGCAATTGTTATAGGTATATGGGCCTTTACAACCCACTTTGTATAAGCAGTAACCTTCTTTGGCACCTTCATCGCCAAACTCTTCAACAAACTCACCGGCATCAAAGCGGCCACGACGTTCGCAGTTGTCATGCACCCGTGCGCCATAAGCCCATTTAGGACGATTAAACATGTCCAGTGCAGGTAACTTACCAAACATAATGAAATACATTAACGTACCCACAATGTTCTTTTCGCTGGGTGGACAACCGCCCAGGTTAATCACGGTTTTATTGACCACTTCATGCACGCCTTTTGCGCCCGTAGGGTTTGGCGCCGCAGCTTGTACGCCACCAAATGCAGCGCAAGTGCCGACCGAAATAATTGCGGCAGCATTTTCAGCGGCTTCTTTAACAATGTGTAATCCGGTGTGGCCTTTACAGCCCACGGTTAAATACGCGCCGTTATTGGCGGTTGGTACCGCGCCTTCAACGGCGAGTAAGTAACGGCCTTTATAGGTTTCAAGTGCATGCTCAAGGTTTTCTTCAGCTTGCCAACCCGAGGCGGCCATTAAGGTTTCGTGATACTCAAGCGAGATATGATCAAAAATAAGGCTGTCGAGGTTAGGGGAGTCGGTGCGAATGAGCGATTCAGAGCAACCGGTACATTCAGCCAAGTGCAGCCAAATTAACGGCACTCTGTCGGCTAACTCAGCGGCTTCAGCGACCAAATTACTAAAGGGTAAGGGCAAGGCAAACATTGCGGTGACCGAAGCGGTCCACTTAATGAAGTCTCGGCGAGATATGCCAATGTCGGCCATTTTTTGTTGTAATGTCTTGGGCTGACGCTGGGCAAATTGGCGTAAATAGTCAAGGCGCTCTTGGCCTTGCTTATAAAGGGCTGCATGTGTGTCCATGTTGATACCTTCTGCTTAATTTAGCGCGGGGCTAATAAATAGTTGCATTCCATCAGTATCAATATTAAAACTCGGTTAAAAATCCACCTTGATGTAAATCAAATTGTGAGAAATCCCCTTACCATAAGTATGGTAATTACGTCGAATTCATGATGTTGATCAAGTTAACAAAAATCAAAGCGGACAAATTGTCTCAATTAGAAAATATTCAATACTGTGATCGCGCACTTGTTAGCCAAGTTTTATTCACTCAATTTGAATTGATATTGTTTCGAAGAGTTGCACGAGGTTAAGTTATCCACCATTAACCTTGTTTTCTCAGGGTATTAACCCTAAAGTGTCGGCTTGTATCGATAACGATCCAATGACACGTATAAAACAAGCACAAATAGGTAGTAGGTTTGATAGATAAAATAATGTTAGCCATCGATTTTCTTCTCAATCACAAATTATTATTCACCGCATTGATCATTGTGCTTATCTCATTGATTAAACAATTCATCATTTCAACCATACGCGGTGATGTCGCCTTTTTGTCAGACGTGCAGCGCAAATGGATGTCGCGTACCAAAAATGGCATTTTCATTCTAACCATCATGATTTTGTTCATGCTTTGGCAAACTGAGGTGAGCAAATTTGCCCTGTCGGTAACCGCCATCGCCATCGCGTTTGTGATTGCATCTAAAGAAATCATTTTGTGTTTTACCGGCTCAATACAACGCGCGAGTTCACGGTCGTTTGTCATCGGTGATTGGATTGAAGTGGGCAATATTTATGGCCAGGTTATTGAACATAATTTAATGGCGACCGTTATCCAAGAAATTGATTTAGAAAATGGCCAATACCATTTTACGGGTAAAACGGCCACATTACCCAACAGCATGTTTTTTACTTATGCCGTTAAAAATCATAACTTTATGAAGCGATATGTGTATCACCATATCACTATTACCGTTGCAGAATTTGTCAATCTGTATCCTTTGTTCCCTGAATTAACCACCAAAATTGACGGTTACTGTGAAGACTTTATCGAAGTCGCTCGTCGTTACAATGGCGTGATAGAAAAGCATGCCGGTGTAGATTTACCCGGTAGCGAACCGCATATTCACGTTACCAGTGGCGCTACGGGTGAACAAAACGTCAATATCATGATTTTTTGCCCAACAGAGCGGGCAATCGAATTAGATTACCAAATAAGACAAGATTTTATGGAAGCGTTCCAGCAACGGTTTCACGCACAACCTAAAGGCTAGGTCGTCATGGAAATCACATCACGCTAATAGCAAAGGTGAGTCACTCAAGCTAATAACTCTGGTTAATCGCTCAGGTTAATCGCTCAGGTTAATCGCTCAGGTTAATCGCTCTGGTTAATAGCTCAGGTTAATAGTTCTGGTTAATAACTCAGGCTAATCGCTTTGACAAATAACCCAGGAAAATTCAGCGGGTATGTATGATTAACTCATGCATACCCGTTTTCATTTTTAGGCAATAAAAGTGGTAAAGCAAAACAAGTTATTGAGTAGGGGTCTTTTTCGCAAATTTGATATAGATAAACAGTGACAACAAAATTATCCCGCCGCCAATCAGCTTTTGTGGTTCAACGACTTCACCGAGCAAACTGACAGAGAGCAATAACGTCCAGATGGGTTCAAGGATCATAATCAATGATGCTTTTTCTATCTTAACGCTAAATTGTCCCACGGTTTGCGCTAAGTAACGTAAACAGGTGGCGATGAGTGTCGACACTGCAAACCAAAACACAATATGACTATTTAACTCGACGCTTTCAGGATTAACAATCAGCATTAAAATCAAGCCTACAACGCCTATCATAAACAGTTGCACGCAAATTGAAGTGAGCGGTTTAGCCTTATTCAACACCTGTTTGTTCAATACAAAATGCAGCGACAATAATGCCGACGATAACAAGAAAAACCATTGGCTTTTTTCAACCACCCAACCGTTAGTTAAGGTGAGTAACATAATGCCAATGCATGTTACGGGTAAGGTGAGCCAGAAAATACGTGGAGGCCTGATTTTAAAAAGAATCCATGAAATAAACGGTGCAATAATCATGGCCAGGCTCATGATAAATGCACCTACAGACAATGTATTAGAAATTGAAATAGCATACACCCATACCTCAATTGAGGCGGCCAGTACCACTCCCACAGCACAAAGCGACAATACTTGTTTGAGCCTTAGGGCGAAGACTTGTTTATAGCAAAAGGGTAATAAAATAATACTGGCGAGTAAAAAGCGCGCCGTGACAAAGCTGACACCAGGCACTTCTAAAATCACCAGTTTAGAGGCGATCCACCCCACACCGGCCAAGATTGTCGACAGTAAAATAAACAGCTCGCCACGGTAAGATGGTTTGTTTAACACAATATGACTTCCAATACACAGGCAGGCTTTTGCAATATGCCAATAAACAGTGGTCAATAGTAGCAAATACGTCTGATTTAGTGATAGCTAAAATATCGATAAGCGACTCACATGAGTCGCTTATTTTCATTGCCTTATTAACTTGGGCTATATTCAGGGTAATCGGTTAAGCAGGGTGAGATCGTGAACGTTTTTTGAACTTCTGATATTTTACACCCAATAAATGAGACTGTTAAAGTATGATAACTTATCAATTTAATCATTTTTTGTTATCGATACTAATCAAATTATCGTAACAGGCAGGTCATGGCGTTAGGCTTTTATAATGATTATTCATCGTCAATCACCATCGCTTCTTTAATCTCATCACTGCTAAAGCCCTTACGTGACAAATAAGCGTAGGCTTTCGATTTTTCTTTGTAATCAGCCAGGTTATAGCGTTTTTTAGCCAGCTCGTTTTTACAGCTTAGGTAAAAATCAATGTCATCAGATAGGCTAAGTTGATACACGGTTTCTTCAAACTCAGTCACATCAATCAGCCGTTGTTTGAGTTCTTGCAAAATCAGGGTTTTACCTTTGCCTTTATTAAACAGCTTAATGATTTCTCTGCTCAAATCGGCTTTGTCTGCTTTGATGGCCAATTTTGATCGCAAGCCATCACGCTCGGGATGTTGGGCTAAGGCGTGATCAATTTCTGATCGCGAAAATCCTTTGGTGGTCATTTGCGCGTAGACTTTCTCTTTGCTGGTGGTATCAAAGTGTTCAAATTTGCTTTGTAATCTCGCGCTCGCCATTTCCAATGGGTCGACATTTTGTGCATGCATAACATGTTCGATGGCGCTATCTATTTCTGCCATCGCAATGCCTCGCTGTTGTAACTTACGTTTTATCGCACCAGCACCTATTTCATTGCTAAACGCTAACTCGCAATAACGGATGGCAAATTCAGTGTCTTGTTTTAAATAGCCACCTTCTATCAACCTGGCTAATACCGTATCAATCCATTGCTGATTGTCCGTTTTGCGCTCAAGTTTATTGCGGATTTCATTAATGGTGAAATCTTGTTGTCCAAGGTGCCAATACGCACTGTTGAATACATTATCGATAGTTTTGGCTTGTCGAAGTGGCGGGCGCTGCATAATGGTGTGTAATTATAGAGTGATAGTTAATTTAACCACATTCTAGCAGAATGTGGCCACAGCATAGATGCAAATCGGCTCCTCATCTCACTCATGCTTATGGTGTTGTAAGATGATCAACAACGAAAGCTTTGTTTTTAGCCATAAACCACATGCTGCTGGCTAAAGCGCCAATGCTAAATTGAACAATCCCTAAGCTGTGGATTAAATTATCTGGGTGCAACGAAACTTACACTCCAGTTGATTGCAATTTATTTAATACCAACAATTAACGTTGAACATTTATTTTGCTTAATAATGGGTTAAGGAAGGTTAAGGCGTCGAAGATACTTGGCAAGCAATCACTCACTTTTATAGATTAAAAATGTTGTCATATAGGTGTTTACATTAAATTACATTGCGATGACATAGTTTTACAGCACCCCATGTAAAATGATTCATTAGCTAGTGTGTTAAATACTTAAAAATTGAAGCATCACTTTGAGCGTTAACCTTTTCTACCTTTAAATACCAAGATAACTTATTGTCATTTAACCATGTTGTACAACATGATTAATTAACATACTCACTTTTATTGTTGTATCTGTGGATGTAATTAAAAAATGAAAAAAACCAGTATAAAAAAACTGACTCTCCTGATCGTTGTCATAATACTCATTATCGCAGGCGGTGCATATTTTGTTTTTGACAGCGATAGCTCTGCGCCTAATTATGCGACAGAGTCGGTCCAACGTGGCAATATTGAAAGCAGTGTGTTGGCTAACGGCATGCTTCAAGCGTCTAAATTCGTGAGTGTAGGCGCGCAGGCTTCTGGCCAAATTATCAATTTACCTGTCGCACTAGGCCAGCAGGTAAAACAAGGTGAGTTAATTGCTCAAATTGACAGTTTAACTCAGCAAAATAAATTGAAAGAAGCCATTGCCTCACTCACAAGTAATGAAGCTCAATACCGAGCAAAGCAAGCGCAGATAAACCTAGCTCAACAAGAATTTAATCGCCAAAAATCGATGTTAGCCGACAATGCGAGCTCAAAAGCAGATTATGAGTCAGCACAAGCTACGCTATTGGTATATCTAGCTGAACTCGACCAGCTAAAGGCTCAACAAGAACAGGTCAAACTCAGTGTAGAAAGCGCACAACTAAACCTTGGCTATACCACAATTAAAGCCCCAATGGACGGCATGGTGGTCTATACCGCTGTCACAGTGGGGCAAACTGTTAACTCAACTCAATCAACTCCAACCATCGTTGAGCTAGCTGACTTAACTAAAATGACGGTAAAAGCAAAAATTTCTGAAGCCGATGTGATTAAAGTTAAGCCAGGGCAAGCGGTCTACTTTACCATTTTGGGTCAGCCACAAAAACGCTTCAACGCAACCTTACGCGCCATTGAACCAGGGCCGACCATTATGGATGGCGACGATAGCAACATGACCTCAAGTGATACAGATGCTATTTATTATAATGGGCTGTTTGATGTAGAAAACCCTGATGGTATTTTGCGTATTGGTATGACCGCGCAAGTCTCTATTATTCTTGAGCAGGGCGAAGATGTGATTTTAGTGCCATCGCAAATACTGCAACCTAATCATGGCAAAAGACCTGGCTTTAGAGTACCGGTTTTAGTTAATGATGAAATTGAATATCGTAATGTCACTGTTGGGATCAACAATAAAGTGAATGCTGAAATTACGGAAGGGCTTGAAGAAGGCGATCAAATTATACTCGGAACAGGAGGTTCAACCGATACTGTTAGTGCCCGTAGAGGCAATCGCCGTTCACCGATGGGATTTTAAGTTATGAATGAATCTTCTTTACTTAATATCTCAGGTGTTTACCGCTCTTTTAGTGCGGGCGAGCAACAACTCACCGTACTCAATGACATTAATCTCGACATTAAACGCGGCGAAATGGTGGCCATCGTAGGTGCCTCTGGTTCGGGAAAATCCACCTTAATGAATATTTTAGGCTGTTTAGACAAACCGTCTAAAGGTCAATATTTCATTAATGGCCAAGATACTTCCACCATGGATGCTGACCAATTAGCGCAATTACGCCGCGAACATTTTGGTTTTATCTTTCAGCGTTATCATTTATTGGGCGATCTTGATGCCGTCGGTAACGTTGAAATCCCCGCAATTTATGCCGGTAAAGATAAAAAACAGCGCACCGAACGTGCCAAAGGTTTATTGTCTCGTTTAGGCCTTGCTGATCGACTTGACCATAAACCCGGCCAACTCAGTGGCGGGCAGCAACAACGTGTCAGTGTGGCGCGAGCACTGATGAATGGTGGCGACGTTATCTTAGCCGACGAGCCCACGGGGGCACTTGATAGCCATAGCGGTAAAGAGATGATGAACTTGCTGCAAGAGCTTCATCAAGATGGTCACACTATTATCTTAGTGACCCACGACATGGACGTTGCCAATTTTGCTGACCGAATAATTGAACTTAAAGATGGTGTTATTATTCGTGATGTTGAAAATAACCAGTCAACAACACATAAAGTGTTGCCAGAGGTAAGCACGACCATTACCTCATGGTTAAACTGGGACCGTTACATCGAAGCCTTTAAAATGGCATTAATCGCCATGTTATCGCATCGATTACGTACTTTTTTAACCATGCTTGGCATTATTATTGGTATTGCATCTGTGGTTTCTGTGGTGGCACTTGGAGCAGGTTCGCAAAAATCCGTGCTTGAAAATATCAGCGCGATGGGAACTAACACTATCGATGTTCGATCTGGTAGCGGTTTTGGCGACAGACTTGCGGCCAAAATCAGAACCTTAACGGCTCAAGACAGTGAATCACTTAAAGTATTGCCCTATGTTGACAGTGTGACACCTTCAATTAGTAGCGCGGGCACTATTCGTTATGGCAATCAAGCCGTTTCAGCGAGTTTCAGTGGTGTGGGGGTTGACTACTTTAGAGTACGTGGATATTCATTAGCGGACGGCCAATTTTGGGATGACACCAGCGAAACTGACATGGCACAGCAAGCGGTGATTGACGATAATACACGTAAGTCGTTGTTTTCTGATAGTTCAGCCATCGGTGAAGTGATTTTTCTCAATGACTTACCGGTTCGTATAATTGGTGTAACCAAACCCCAAGAAAGTGCGTTTGGTAGCAGTGACTCACTCAATGTTTGGGTACCTTATACAACGGTATCTGCTCGTATGGTCGGTCAACAATATCTTGACAGTATTACTGTGAGGATCAATGAATCAGCGTCAAGTAGTGCTGCAGAGCAAGGCATAATTGCATTATTAAAAATGCGCCATGGAACAGAAGACTTTTACACCATTAATACGGATACAATTCGAGAAAGTATCGAAAAAACCTCGCAAACTATGACACTACTGATTTCAGCAATTGCAGTGATTTCGCTTATTGTAGGTGGTATTGGAGTAATGAACATTATGTTGGTGTCTGTTACCGAACGTACTCGAGAAATCGGTGTGCGTATGGCCGTGGGAGCAAGGCAAAGCGATATATTACTTCAATTTTTAATTGAGGCTGTTTTGGTGTGTTTGTGTGGTGGTGCTGTTGGGATCGGGCTTGCCTACTTAATTGGCCAAATATTTGCCATTAGCGGGGGGAGTTTTCAAATGATTTACTCTACAGCATCGATTGTCGCTGCGTTTGCCTGTTCAACCTTAATTGGTATTTTGTTTGGCTTTTTACCGGCCCGCAATGCCGCACAACTCGACCCTGTAGATGCTTTAGCGAGAGAATAATAATGATAAACCCAAGTTTTACACTCAAACTGACTAGCATTACATTGTGCCTATCGCTCACCAGCGCCTGCAGTAGCCTGACTCACACTGATTTTACACAACCCGACGTGACGATACCTGATAGTTGGCAAAGTGTTAGCGTTAATCAACAAGTCAAACTCGATCCTTGGTGGCAACGTTTTAATAATCCAGAGCTCAATCAACTCATAGAGCAAGTGCTATTAACCAATAATGATTTAGCGCTCGCGACATTAACATTACGTCGCGCAAGGCTGCAAGCTGGCTTAACCGATACACAAAGTTACCCACAAATTAATGCTAACGTAAATGGTGCTACAACAAAGCCTCTAGAGGGTGGAGCTAGCACAAGCGAATATGGCACTAAATTATCGCTCAGTTACGAACTGGATTTATGGGGCCGAGTTTCTGCCGATATGGACGCAGCTAAATGGACCAGTTTAGCCAGTGAACAAGACAGAGAAAGCACTGCACAAAGTTTAGTGTCCACCACGGCAATATTGTATTGGCAAATTGGATACCTTAAACAAAGTATTACCCTTAGCCAAAATAGTATTGATTATGCACAGCAAACCTATGATCTTGCTCAACAACAATACCGTTCAGGTGCTGTGTCACAACTGAATGTATTTGAAGCAAAACGTAGCTTAGCAGGGCAACAGGCGAGCCATAGCGAACTTGAGCAGCAACTCGTTGAAGCGCAAAATGCGCTAGCTATTTTGTTTAACCAGCCACCCGCTAAAATGGCCATAAACATTAATCAGCTGCCAGATGCTGAACTGCCCAGTATTGCAGCAGGTATTCCTGCAGATGTGTTAATTCGCAGGCCTGATGTGAAATCAGCACTGTATGAACTTAAATCTGCTTATTCAGCAAAAGATGCCACGTTTGCGGGGTATTTACCTACGTTGTCGCTGTCAGGTTCTTTAGGGACATCATCAACCGAGCTGAAAGAATTATTACAAAATCCGATTGGTACGCTGGGAGCCAATTTACTGTTGCCATTTGTACAATGGAATGAAATGCAATTGTATAAAGAGCTTGCCACAGTGGAGGTCGAGTCAGCGGTAGTGAGTTACAGACAAACCTTGTACAACGCCTTTAAAGAAGTCGATAACGCGATTTCTGCACGGCAACATTACCAATATCAAGCATTAAAACTCTCTGAACAATATCAAGCGGCAACGTCTGCGGAGCGCATATACGCCAGCCAGTATCGTAATGGTGCAGTCAGTATTCAAGATTGGTTAAATGCACAAGAAACACAGCGCAGCGCCGAAGTCTTTCTGTTAGCCAATCGCTACAACCTATTTAGTGCACAAGCTACGTTGTATCAAGCTCTTGGCGGCAGTGATATTGCTCCAGCGGTACAGGATCAATAAACTGAATAAATGGGTCATTGAAATGACAATTTAGGTAAATGAAAAAGCACGCTCAAAAGCGTGCTTTTTAGTATTTATTGGTCATTTGTCAGGGGTTGTCAGCGATTGTCAGCGATTGTTAGTGATTTTTTATTACGTGTCACCCAAAAGCACATCAGTGAGCCTAGCGTCACTAATGCTACGCCTTGCCAAAACGTTCCAGTAAGAGAGATAGACAAGTAAACAGAGGCAAATATTGTTGAAAACACTGGCGTAAAGTAAGACAGAGTGCCTAATAAAATAATATTACCGCCAATCACAGCTTGGTTCCACAACGCATAACCTGAACCAATCACAATACCTGCCAATATCAGTATTGCCGTAGACGATAACGAGAACGTTATACTTGGCTCATTACTGAAAAAATACTGCACCCATAAAGTGATGGCCGTTGCCGCAAAAAACAGCACGATAGCATTTTTACCCTGGCTTATTTTTTTGGTTACAACGCAATAAATCGCCCAAATAAACGCAGCAGAAAACGCCATAAAGTAGGTCAGTGGATTGTCGGCAATATTGGATAATAAAATATCAACTGAAATGCCTTTGTCACCCGCAATACACCAGGCTACACCAATAAATGCGATACAAACACTGGGGTATATCAACCCACTGACTTTTTTACGGCTCAGCATAACGCTCAATAATATGGTTAGTGCAGGCCATAAGTAATTAATGATCGCCATTTCTATTGCTTGATGTCGGCTGTTCGCCATGCCTAAAGACAACGCTAAACATATTTCATAAGTGACAAATAAGCTGCCACCAATCAATAGATACTTTTTAGGGAACGCACCAATTTTAGGCACACCCATGACCGACATTAAAAACAGTGCGCTCACGCTATACAACATTGCCGCGCCCGCAATTGGGCTAAACAGTTCAGACACGTCTCGTATAAACGCAGTGACACTACTCCACAATAAAATCGCAATGACACCATATAAAGTGTATTTATTTTCACCAATAACAGACATAACACCCAATAATTAAATTTGCCGACTCAAAGTGACACTATCACTGTAAAAACAGATAGATGCAACCTATCTAAGTGATGTTATTTATTTCAAGTAAACCCGATGTAATAAAATAATAAACAGAATAATAAATGATACTGTTTAGATTGTTCTCATGTCTTTGGGTGATTTTCTTCAACATTTATGCAGCAGTTGCCATGCTGAACAAGACAGTGATGCACACAAACTCAACGCGCACAATGTTGCCAATGTTAAATGTACCGATTGTCACATGCCATGGATGAAACATGCGGGTGGACGTGCTCACCGTTACGATGGCAGATCGCTCTCCTGGGACTTATTAACACCAACGGACTCGTTAAAAGGATTTGATCTGTTACGCCCATACACAGAACAGGGCGCAGAACCTGACGCAAAACTGACTAAAGACTGGCAAAAAATTGAAGCTATTAAGGGGTTATGCTACGGCAACTTCAATTACCCAATCAACGTAGTAGGTTGTGCTAAGTTTGATATTATGCCCAATGCGCGTTCAAGCTGTCATACCGATCATTTCCCAACACCAGGTGTATTCACTGATGCAGAGCGTGCAAAATTGGTTGAAGGTGAGAAACGCCTAGAAGCCTTTAAAAATCTCATTCAGAAGCACAATTAAGCTGTAATTAACAAGCAAACAAAATTAAAAAATGCCACACAAGCAACTTGAGTGGCATTTCTATTTACAATATTCATCCGTCATCTACATACCATTAAGATTGCCTAACAGTCCGATATAGTTATATCCCTTAGATTTATAAAAGGCTAATTCAACTTTTTTAAAGGAGTCGACATAGGCCGCCACCAAAGGCGTAAACGCAATAATCGCATAAATGTGCTTAACCTCGCCATCGGGTACAAAGCCCACAGAATGTATCAACCAATGTGTCAGATCAAACAGCCGTAAAAAGACAATAGCGCCCAAGCCTAAGGCTAAAGACATAAACAGCTGACACCATAAAACACGGTCAAAGCGCCAAAGTAGGGTGGATATGCTAGAAAAGCAAAAGACATAAGTATAAAACCCACCGAGTAACATAACCGCTAACATATCTAAGGTTTCAGGCATTAAAAAATAACTAAACGCGGGGATGACATACCAGATCATTCGTTTTTTATAAATAATAACAAATTGTTCCGCTTTAGCGATGATGTCGTCGGGCAATGAGCTGACGTGTTTAATGTTGGTAGACATCATTATTTCAACTTTGTCGACAGTGAAGATAATTGCGCACGCGCGGTGTCAAAGTCTAACGCTTCAACGCTGTCACATAGCGCGATTAACTCTTGAATCAACCGTGTATCTGCCGCTAACTTAGTTTGCAGCGCTTGGCATTGCGCAATGGCATCGAGGTTACCTTGGCGCAAAAGCTGGTTAAGCTCATCAAACTCGTTTGTTAACTGTGCTAATGAGAATGTGATGTTGTGCGATTCCGTGTCGGGTTCTGGCTTTGTTAGTGTTTGATTGTCCGTTGATGTGGCTAACAAGGCATGAATATGTGCTAATTCAGAATGCGCAATTGCGGTAATCTGCTGGCCTAAGTCGGCATAAAGACTGGTGTTAGGTTCAGCATTGCTAGCATCAAGTTGGGTTAATTTAAGCTCCCAATCATATAAAGCACGGTAAAGTGCTGAAAATCCCGCTGTGCCCGATGTGCCTTTAAGCGTGTGTACAAGGACCATTAATTCCCTGGTATTGTGTTGATCAATTAAGGTGTTGATGTCATTAAGCTGCTCAGCTAAGTTTTTTTCAAAAATGGCAATCAAGCGACGATAAAACGCCTCTTTGCCAGCAAAAGGCTTGAGCAGTTCTTCAAGCGTCTGCGGTGACGCTGTTGTTTTAGGAGTAACGCTCAATTTATCCGCGCTCATAACAGGGTTCTCAGTCAATAATAAAGCAACACGTTGCATTCACTCATATTAGACACATGTGCATTATGCTACTTAGGCGTCACGCTATTTAGGCATTATTTAGTCATTATTTGGAAATAAATCGCTAATCTAATGTATTTATTCAATGGCTTAGTTTGCTACATCACCAATAATAATACAATATTAAAAGGATATAGATATTGGGTTCGGCCAATCGTTGTCGTGACGCTACGCCTGAAGTGCTATTTGTGAAGTGCTATTTGTGAAGTGCTATTTGCGAAAGGCTATTCGTGTAGTGCATCATTAAGCTTAAGCTCGCAAATACCGGCCTTAACATAAAGCCATATTTGGACCGCTAAACAAAACTGAATCGGAGCCTAAATGCAGTTAGATAAGATTTTACACGTAGAAGATGATGAATCTATTCGAGTCATTGTAGAGATGGCGCTGGTTGATATTTCTGGTTTTAGCTTAGTGTCCTGCGATGGCGGGCAGGCGGCATTAGCCCAAGTCGTGACATTTACCCCAGAGTTAATTTTACTCGACGCCATGATGCCAGGCATGGACGGATTGCAAACGCTGCTTGAGCTTCGTAAAACGCCACAATGCCAACACACTCCAGTGGTGTTTATGACCGCGCGCATTCAACAGGCAGAAAAACAAGAATACCTTGATGCTGGTGCTATTGCTGTCATAGAAAAACCATTTGATGCCATGACCCTAGGCGATGAGTTGCAAGCTCTTTATCTGACTCACTTAAGCGCAGCAGACACTAACGATTCGGAGTAACTCATGCAAACGCCTGTTTTACCGCACAATGAGCAAAAGAGACTCACCGCATTACAGCAAACGGGCTTACTCGACACTGAAGCAGAGCAACGCTTTGACCGTTTAACCCATTTAGCCCAACTGTGTTTAGGCACTGACATTGTATTAGTGTCATTAGTGGATGCAGACAGACAATGGTTTAAATCTAAACAAGGGCTCGATGCCTGCGAAACGAGCCGAGATATTTCATTCTGCGGTCATACGATTTTGGGCGAAGGTATTTTTGAAGTGCCCGATGCACTGCTCGATAAGCGTTTTGCCGATAATCCATTAGTGCTCAATGCGCCCAATATTCGCTTTTATGCCGGTGTGCCTTTAGTTAATGACGGTGAAAACATCGGCACACTGTGTTTTATTGACAGTAAACCACGTAAATTTAGCGATAGAGAACGCCAAATAGTTACAGAAATTGGCAAAACTATTGAACAAGAAATCCAGGACAGACTTCAAGAGCAGGCCCAGGAAGAGTTAGCCGCGCGTGAACAAATGTATCGTTCGGTACTCGAGGGCACCCGCATCGGCACCTGGCAATGGAATGTGCAAAATGGTGACACTGTGCTTAACGAACGTTGGGCTGCCATTATGGGCTATACACTTGCTGAGCTTGAACCTATTTCAGTCGATACCTGGCTAAACCTGCTTCATCCTGATGACATAGCCGACTCAGATGCTCAATTAGAAGCGCACCTTAACGGCAGCAAAGAATTTTTTGACATTAAATGCCGCATGAAACACAAGCAAGGCCATTATGTGTGGGTACATGATAGGGGCAAAGTGGTGTCATACACGGATGACGGTAAACCCTTAATGATGTACGGCACCCATGCTGACATAACCGAACAAAAATTGAATGATTTAGCATTACAGCAAAGCCGCGATCAACTGTATAAATTAACCCAACAGCTTCCAGGGGTTGTATATCAATATCAAGTATGGCCAGACGGACACGCCGCATTTCCTTATGCCAGCTCAGGCATTGAAGATATTTACGGCGTGACTCCAGAAGAAGTACGCACTGATGCCACTAATGCTTTTGAGAGAATTCATCCAGATGATTTAGGCCTGCTAGTAAGCAGCATTGGGCGCTCAATTGAAGACCTCAGCCTATGGGAGATTGAATATCGCGTATCAAGTGACAATAACGAGTTTAAATGGTTATCTGGCAGTGCAACGCCCGAGCGAATGGAAGACGGCAGTACCTTATGGCATGGCTACATTCAAGATATCACCGAAACTAAAAAATATTACCTTAAACTTGAAGAGCTTAACCAACAGCTCAATGTTGCTCAGCAAAGTCTTGATTTAGCGAGTAAACAAGCTCAAATCGGCTACTGGCATGCGTCGTTAAAACTTGGCACCTTGTGGTGGTCACCAATGGTCTATCAAATCTTTGGCCTAGATGAGCAAGACTTTGTACCTACCGACAGTAAGTTTAAAAGTGTTATTCATCCAGATGATATGGACATAGTTGAAAAAAGCCAACAAAAAGCGCTTGTCACTGGCATCCATAACGTCATACACAGAATTATTCGCCCTAGCGGTGAAGTGCGCTGGGTGCATGGGCTTGGGCAGATAGTGTCAGAAGACCGAAATCCAGATTTGATTATGGTCGGGTCACTGCAAGATATTACCGACAGAATGAAATTACAGAAGGTTAAAGACGACTTTATCTCAACCGTGAGTCATGAGTTGCGTACGCCTTTGACCTCAATTAATGGGGCGTTAACGCTATTACAATCAGGAAAAATCACCACCTTACCTGAAAAGGCTCAAAAGCTGATGGATATTGCCAGCAGTAATTGTAAGCAACTCAGCCGATTGATTAATGATTTGCTCGATATCGAAAAGCTCGCCGCAGGTAAGATGTTGTTCGAAATGAAACAACTGCAAATGGCTCCACTGTTACAGCGTGCACTGACCGATCATCAACCCTATGCAGACTTACACCACATTACTTTAGTGTTACAGCAAGAACCGCTGATAAATGATGTGTGTATTTACGCAGATGAACACCGTTTATTACAGATTTTTACTAACTTTCTTTCTAATGCCGTTAAATTCTCACCGCAAGCAGGCAGCGTAACCTTGTCGGCATCGGTTATAGACAACGAGATTGAAATCGCCGTGCAAGATCAAGGCGCTGGGATCCCAGAAGATTTTAAAACTAAGATTTTTGAAAAATTCTCACAAGCAGATGCCAGTAGCGCAAAAACCAAAGGCGGCACAGGTTTAGGCTTAGCATTATGTAAAGAGCTCACCGAAGCCATGCACGGCAGCATTGGTTATGACTCAAGCGCAGAACAGGGCGCTCGTTTTTATGTGCGCTTCCCCCTAATGCAGTAAACACGTGTACGTGAACACTAATAAAAATCCCAGTGTGCTTATCGCTCACTGGGATTTTTTATTAGCTTGCAGCTGCTAATACGTTAAATGCTCACTCTTGAAACAGTGAATCTTGAAATAGTGACTAGATGAAACAGTGAATACATTCAATGGTGGATACATTCAATGGTGATGAAATAAAATGACAATTACTTACTTTGCGTTGTTGCTGCCTTGCTTAACGATTCAAGTACATTACTCACTTTATCAAGCACCGCATCACAACCTGTAATGTTATGACGTTGCTTAAGGTATTGTGGATTATTATACGACAACCATACCTTGTTATTCGCATCTTCAGTAATCAGCACCTTTTGCGGTAAATCGATAGCGACCTGCTGATTACACTGCATCAATTGAGTGCCAATCTTGGGATTACCAAAAATAATTACCTCTGTCGCAGGTAAACTCAAGTCGACATTTTCAGCATTTTTTTGATGATCAATCCGCGCAAATACCGTAAAGCCCTTATCCTTAATAATCGACTCAAATCTATCTGCTGTGATTTTAGGTGAAAATTGACTTTGATGAGTAATCAAACTGTCGACAGCAAACACTGAAGTGGCTGTGAATACTGAAGTCGATGTAAAAAACAGCGTCATCGCCAGCGAAAGATTTTTGATCATACAATGCTCCATTTGTGATGTTTAAGCTCAATGTTAAAGCAAGATGCTTATGTTAGAACTCGCACTAAAGATTAGCTACTAGAGATTAGCGCTTAGAGATTAGATAGTAAAAACAACATATCACCAAGGCCCATCTTAATATAAAGAATAATGTAAAAGATAATACAAAAAATAATGTAAAAGAGAATATAAGAAGTGATGCAAGGACTCGCTCAAACATAAGCATAAGCATAAGCATAAACAACAGCATAAACACCAGCATAAACGATCTAATTTTGCTGGTGGCCGTAATAACACTAATCGTGATGATATGAAACGGGTTGAACAATGAACAATAAACCGCCTTTTTGACTGGGTATTCAATCACTTGCATAAAAGTTAAAAAATTACCGAGGGTAATACTTTTATTTTTGCATAAATACGAATAAATATGCTGGTGGCCAGCGTTGGGTTTACGGCAGATTATATGTCACATCCATACGAATTTAACATTTCGCTACGTTCAAAAGCACTCTAGTAGTAAACTATCCCCAGTTAAAAGAGTGTCAGTTCAGTTTGTTTATCAGAGGTATTGTTTGGCGTCACATCATTCGTTATTAAATCACCAGCGCTATTTTGAGCGCATAGGTCCAGACTATCGTAATGGTGCCTCGGTGAGCTTTTTAGACATTAAAGACACTTTTGGTTTACGCCATATTCGTGTCGGTAAATGGGTCAATAAACAAGAGTCTGCACTGGCCGCCAATTTGATTTTTGACTCAATGGCCGACCTTGCCAATATTTTACGTGTGCCACCTGAGTTAATCGGCCTGCGAGGTAGCCTGAGGTTTGCCTTTGGTTCAGGCGGGCAAAAGGGCGTACAGGCCCATTACTCGCCAGCATATAAAGAATTAGCATTAGCGAAAAATGCCGGAGCAGGGGCATTAGCTCATGAGTTTTGGCATGCGTTCGATCACTACATTGCCGATAAAATGTTTATCGACGACAGCCTATTAAGCCCCGACGATTACATGAGCAGCACCAGCCGCTTTGTCTGCGCCACAGACCACTGGCTCGCAGATAAAACCATCGTCAATCATCCGCTAAATCAGCAGTTATCAAATTTATTTGCCGTCACTTTTTTAAGCGCCAACAGCCAGGAACCCCACGACTATGTTCGCCGCTCAATTGCCTTAGACAAGCGGCAAAACAGCCAATACTTTGCTAAGCCTACTGAAATGATGGCCCGCGCGTTTGAAGCCAGTATTGAAATGTATTCAGAAACCCACGCCGACATCGCCAACCCGTATTTGGTCAACAGCACCATCAACTCACCTCTGAGCAAACACGGTGCCTACCCAGATGCCGAACACTGCGCACAAATCTATCAAGCATTAATGGCTTATTTTGAACCACTGGGTATTGCATTTGATAAGCAGACCCAAGCAATGGTTGATGAACACATTAGCTAATTGATTAATCAGCAAGGTCAGACTTAACTAACACCTGCTTTAATCGCGCGAAAGTGACCATAGTGTCATTGGCCATCATTGGCGAGTAATCAAGATTATGAGCATTGAGTTGATATTGACCGTTAGTCAATTTACTCACTTGGCGAAGTAAATATTGATTATCTCCCGCGTCATCTTGGATTTCGATAGCCATGACTTTTCCAGTAATCGATCCTGCATTGATTGGCGTAACAAGCTCAAGTAATAGTAAGTCACCATCTTGAATGGGATTCTTACCACCATTCATCGAGTTTCCGCTAGCTGGTGCAATAAAGTGAATAGAGGGATCAAGTCGACTGAAAGTCGAATTTAAGTGAAGTGTTTCACGGCTATCATTTGATCCTGTTTTAAAATGACCACAGGCGATTTTTATATCAGGATAGAAGTTGAACTGAGGCAAGTGTTCTTGAGGTTGTTCGATGGGTAAATTAATCACATTAGCAGATGATGGTTTTGTTTTAGTCTTCGAGGTTTTACGTTGGCTGTAACGCGCTAATAGTAACTCGCCCAATTCTCGCATTGCGCTTGATACTGTATCAATATCGTCAATTGCAATGTCTATATTGGCGTGAAGACAATCACCTTCAACGTTAAACCAAGCTTGAGTATCGGTGCTATCTTGCTTACTTAAAAAAGTAATCGGGTTGCTTAACCAGTATTTACGCCATTTTGGTGAGTCAGATTCTACTTGTTGTAAATCAGCTTTAACATCTTGCGTCCACAACTCCGGGTAGCGTTTAAAGACTTGCCAACTTTTAATGCAAACAGCGTCGATGCTGGGGGGAGTGTGTAAACCGTCTAGTTCAATAAAAGCTTCTAATAAAATGGCTTTGAAGCATTTACTCATTGTGGCTTTTTCTACACCGCGACTTAAAAATGTTAAATAGGGCGTTAATGTCTGTAATTTTTCATCATCTTGCTCTTGGCTTAACACCAGTTCAAACCAACTACCAAATTGCTGGGTTAATTTACTCCAAGCATAACCACTATGATAAAACTCTGTCGCACTAGGGCGATGGCCTAAATCATCGTTGAGTAATTGATATTGTTGATCAGCTTTAGAGTAATCAAGTTTTAATTGCTGCCAAAAATCAATCAGTTCTGGATCAATGTTGATGACACAATCAGGATGAAGTTTAGGTGCATTAAGCTGCTTTACTGTCTCGTTGATGTTTTTTGATTGCAGTAATGCCATCGGACGATTCAAAAAACTGATGTGATTACCAATAAAGTCGATAACCGAAACAAACTTTTTGTTAGTGTCGGGTGATGTGCGCAATCCGCGGCCTAATTGCTGTAAAAAAAGTATTTTTGATTCAGTCGGGCGAAGAATTAAAATGGTGTCAATTGAGGGTAAATCAGTACCTTCATTAAATAAGTCGACCGAGAAAATCACTTCAATTTTGCCTAATGCTAACAAGCTCAAGGCTTCTCCACGTTTAACCTGAGAGTCACTGTGTACAGACACCGCTTTTATGCCATGAGCGGCAAACCACTGAGCCATAAAATCTGCATGCGCTTTAGAGACACAAAAGGCTAATGTTCTTTGCTGCTTGTGTGTCTCCCAGTGACCAAAAACATGTTTAGCGCGTTTTTGTGTGGCAAATGTAAATTCAAGTGCTTGAGGATCAAACTTACCGTTACGCCATGGTAGTTCACGATAATCTACCGTTTTATCGTTAATGCCTTGATAATGAAACGGCACTAAAATACTTAACTCAATGCCATCAACGATGTTCTTTTCATATACCAAATTGTTATCGCATAAAGATAAAATATCAGCTTGATCGGTACGTTCTGGTGTGGCTGTTAAACCTAATAGAAATTGCGGCGTAAAGTGGTTTAATAATGATTGGTAACTGCTGGCGCCTGCATGATGAAATTCATCCACAATCACATAATCAAAGTGATTTGGATTAACTTGATTAAGGTTTGCCTGTTTACCTAATGTTTGAATTGAAGCAAATACAATGTCAGCATCCAACACTTTAGATTTGGCATTAAAATGGCCACTCACAAGTTTAGGTAACAACGACTTAAATGTGCGCTCAGCTTGTAATAAAATCTCTTCACGATGAGCGACAAACAATACTTTACGGGCATTAAATTGTTGCACATCAAATGCTGCCAACCATGTTTTACCCATGCCTGTCGCGAGAACAACTAATCCTTTTGATTGTAAGGCGAGCCGCGTTTGTGCCAGTGCATATAAAGCTTCTTGTTGTGCAATATTCGGGATCAGTTCTTCTGGCTCAACTTCACCCACCACGGCTAACGGCGGTTTAACCTTTTTTCGGTGCTCAGCATATTGGTTTATATACGAGTCATTGAGATCGATAGCTTGAGGGTGATTAAATATTTGCGCAAATTGATGACGAATATTGTTAAATTCACTTGGGTCTTGATTTTCAATTAAATCGTAACGTAAACACCATTCAAAGGCATGAGTTAGCGCGGTTTTACTGATATTGTTCGAGCCGATATATGCACAGCCCGTTTCTAATAAATCAGAATGTTGCTGGACGAAGATATAGGTTTTCATGTGAAAACTTAACTGGTTTTCACATTTGAAAATCTTAGTTTTTGCGCCTAAAGATTGCAGAATCATTAATTCGCGTAACGCAACAGGATCGGTAATGTACAGGTAATCTGAGGTTAAAATAGCAATGTTAGCGCCGCGATCTAATGCGTCAGTTAGACTATCAAACAGCAATTTAAGTCCAGATTGCTGGATAAATGAAACCGATATTTCAATATGTGATGCACGGTTAATTGAATGCAGTAACTTTGGTAAAAGTGGGTCGTCCTTACCACCGCTAGTTAATACAGGTCCTTCTGCTAACTTCATGTCTTTCTCTACTTTACAGTCTTAATAAGAATGGCATTAAGCCACTTTTCATTTGCGCGATCTGGACGAACATCTGTTGTCACCCAAGTATGTTTAATGTGTAAACCTGAGCCTTGTATCCACTGCTCAAGCAAAGACTCATCGGCATCAGCAAAAAAACGGCCGTTATGAGTTCGCTCTTGTACGCCATATTTGAAAGAGCAATAAAATACGCCATTGGATACCAGTGTGCTGGCTAAAGTCGAAAACGTGTTGGGTAGGGCACTTGCTTCAACATGAAGTAAAGAAGCGCAAGCCCAAATTCCATCAAAAATCAGTGTTGGGTCTATTTGTTCGAAGGTACAAACGGTAACTTTTTGACCAATATAATCAGAAGCGGCTTTGGCTAATTCAACGCTGGCATCGATAGCAGTGACTTCAAACCCTAATTGAATAAAAGCTTTACTGTCGCGGCCAGAGCCGCATCCAGCGTCCAATATACGAGCATTAACCGGTAATTGACTCAAAAAAGCGTGGTACAACTCACTGACATCGGCATTAACAGTCGACGCAAAAAAGTCTTGGGAATGTTGGTTGTAAAACTCGATGGTGGACATGGCAAACCCTATAAATTACATCATTTGAGTTTATCGATATTCTACAATGCTCTCAAGTGTTTAGTGTGTTTGTTAGCTTGTCGCTTAGTGACCTAAAACTCAAACTGCTTATCAATAATCTACGTTTTGAATGACGGTTAATGCCACGGCATCACGGCCTTTTTTAGATGGCACTCGGTGGCCAGTATCGGCGTTGGTTTTCATTGTTTGCACAAATTGATTCATTTGCGGGCCAATGCTGATGTGCAACGGGCGATCTTTGCCGTAATAATAGAGGCGATCGAATTTAAGATTTTCACAAATCCATGCCGCGACCTGTTGCATGTCGACTGGTGTATCGGCTTGGATATCACTTGATGTGCTGGCTGGGTTATTGAGCACGGTAAAGTCGCATGCTGCACCGAGACGGTCGCAAATAAGCTTTTGATTTTGATTGAGTTCGTAAGCGCAATGTTGGTCAAGTTTTGGTGCGATATGCGGATTACGATTTTTAGCAATTAAGCGTGCAAGCTCAGGTGAACAAAAACCATACGTGAACGAGATAGGGCCAAATTGATCAACGATAGGGTCAAGTAGTTGGGTGGCTAATAAGCTCAGTGCACGCCAGGTTTCTGGTTGCTGTGGTAAGTTTTCAATCTGATTCAGTATGGCCGTATTGCCGCAGTTAATGAGGTCTGCATAGGTAAAGTGGCGGCTGGCTTTGCCATTGATATTGTAGGTAAACAATCAAGGTCCGTTATCTGTATTCTGGTTTGGTGTCACCATACCGTGTATTGATTATGTTGACTAGATAGCAGTGTTACTAATGCGTATTTAACTTGAAAGTAGTTGAAAAAACGATAACTGTGTAAGATAAAGTAGTTAAGTTGAATGTTACTGATTTAGTGAGAAGTCTAAACCAGCAACAATTTTTAATCATTAATTCTGAAGATACTTATAGTCCTGCATTTTCCTTAATCCAAGAGAAAACTTCAGTCTTATTTTTCGGACTATAATAACTTAAATGTGGAACGGCAACGATAAATGTTGATTTACCATTTATTTCACATTTAAAGCCTTTGCACTTCCAATCACCATGATCTGCATCAATTGTTAATTCAGTTTCATCTATATGAAATAACTCCTTCAGAAACGCATAAGCTGATATTGAAGATATACCAAAGGTTAGAATAAGTTTTGGTTTCACTAAGTTGAGAATGGCTTCATGCACAGGCCAACATAACCCAGCTAGACCGTAACAGAGGTCGCTGGAGTCACGAGACGTTTTAAAGATAATATTTGATGCGCATACTGTCCTAGGGTCGTTTACTCCAATACCTTTTAATAGGTCAATAACTCTCATTTGAAGCGGTGCTTTACCTGCCTCGTAATGAGCTACTTTGTTTTCCCATCTTTCATCAATAAATGAGTTTTCTGTTCGCTTGAGCATTCTATCTAGATGAGATTTGATTGAATATGAACTTGCAGTATCAGGGTTTTCTTGTCCATCACCACCAGGATTTAGTCCCAATAAATAAATATCACCTTCTTTTAGTGTTTCATGAGAGCTATAAATGACTTCACCTTTCTGTTTTAAAATATGCTTTAGAGTTTGTTTCGCGAAGTCTGGTAAATCTTGCTTTAAAATAGGATGCATAGAGGTTTCCTTGCCTGCATAAAATTAATATTCATAATGATTGTATATGATTTCTGGATGATAGAATAAATATCATTAATATGTAATTAGGTTTAAATGTATGCAGTAATCTCTATTACTGTCTAACACAGAGCAACCGCATGAGTGTGCGTTTTTTGCTCATCATGAGTAATTTAAATACTGAATCACTTTCAATTATTCATGAAATGATGGCGTACTGAACAAATTCAGTTTTAAAAATGTACCAAACCTGTGCAAAAAATATTCACGATTTTGCCCTGCTGTTTAACAGATTTAGCTTTTTATAATATGGGTTTATTGTAAGCAAAAAAAGGTCTTCGTTATGAAGACCTTTATTGTATTGAAAGCTATTTGTATAAGATTCTTTGTTTAAGGCTATTTGTTTACAATTCTTAAACTTACTTAGCCAACTTAACAAAGTAGTCGAAGATTTCTGGTACGTTGCCGTTACCTAAGCCTGCATCGAATGCGGCTTGTAGGTTAGCAGATGAACCTTCAGCAATTTTAGATTGAGTGCCTAGGTCTTCTACCATTTTCAAGAAGTAGCCTAAATCTTTGTTGGCGTTAGCAATAGAGAAACCTAAGTCGCTTACACCATCAACGGCGTAGTTTTTACAAAACTTCATAAACGGTGAGTTAGATGGACCTGCAGACATGATGTCGAACAGTTGTGCACGGTCAACACCGGCAAGCTCTGCAACAGCAAAGGCTTGTGACATTGCACAAACAGTGGTCATACCCATAAAATTATTGATTAACTTAGTGGTGTGGCCAGCGCCTAATGCACCTAGGTGGAATACGTTTTCGCCTTGTTCATCAAGCACAGGTTTTACCTTGTTAAAGGTATCCATGTCGCCAGCGGCCATGATGTTTAATAAACCGTCTTTTGCGTGAGCAGGTGTACGGCCGAGTGGGGCGTCGATCATACCTACGCCTTTAGCGGCCAGGTCGGCTCCAATTTTACGGGTTGAAGATGGAATTGATGTACCAAAATCAACCAGTACAGCACCTTCTTTAATACCGGCTAAGATACCTTCGTCGCCGTAAACCAGTTTCTCAACGACCGCTGATGTGGTTAAGCACAACATAACAATGTCACTTGCTGCGGCCAGTTCTTTTGCTGAACTGACGGCATTAGCGCCGCGAGCAACACAGGTCGCCACAGCGTCTTTATTAAGGTCCATTACATTTAGCTGGTAACCTCTTTTTTGTAGGTTCTCAACCATGTTGCCGCCCATAAGGCCTAGGCCGATGAAACCGATGACTGGTTTTGTCATATCTAACTCCTAAATATAGTGGTAAATGCGTTTCTACGATAAAGTTTGCGAGCCTAATTATTGAGGCTAACAATGTATTTAATGCTGTGTGTGACGTTCAAAAATTCGGTAAATTGATTATCAACTTGTATTACAAAATTCTAGTTAATTATAACCACATTGTCAACCAATTATGGTAATTGGACATACCAAAATTAATATTGGTAAGGGTTAAGGTAATACAGTTGATTATTCAGCCGATTATTCATTGGTATTAAGCACGACAACAGAGCATTAATCTTGATTCAGTAAAGTAAAAAGCCTATCAATTTGATAGGCTTTTTGGTTTTGCTCGATTAGAACTTGGCGCGTACGCCTAGCGTGTATCGACGGTCTGCTTCGCTGTAAGCCCAAACTGAACCTAACTCTGAAGTGTATTCAATTGGCTCACCAGTGATGTTTACTGCATTGGCTACCACAGTGAAGTTTTCGTTGATATCCCAGCTTGCTGAGAAGTCGAACTGGCCACGTGCTTCGCGGTAACTATTGCCTACTGTTGGGTCATAGCTATCTGCTGATGGGTCATTTTGGTTAAATACGTTGTAACCTAATGCTCCTACAGTTTGCACACGCTTTGTGCTTTGCTCATCTAAGTAACGGTCACGCCAGTTGTAGGCTAGGCGGAACTGAAGTTCTTCACCTTCCCAGTACAATTGGGTGTTGGCTGTGTGCTTAGAAATGTTTAACAGTGGGTTGCCGTCTGGCTGTTCACTGTCGGCATAGGTGTAGTTGGCATTAACACCAAAACCAGACCAAAGCCCTGGTAAGAAGTCAAATTGCTGTTGGTAACCTAGCTCTAAACCTCTTACTTCACCGCTACCGCCATTTACGTCGGTTTCGATAGCAATACCTGTACGACCTGCTGCTTTTTCAGCATCGACGTAAGCTAAACCTTGGTCTTGGGTGGCATTAACGATGTCGCCCTGGCTTTCACCTGCGGTATCAAGTAAACAAATGTTGTTCCACTGTGTGGTGTTTTGACCATTAACCGTACTTGAGTCAGCTAAACAGCTACTGTCTGTTTGGGTAAACGATTGCACATCTTTGTAGAATAACGCGGCAGATACGATACCACCATCTTCAAAGTAGTGTTCAACCGACAAGTCATATTGCGTGACGCGGTAAGGTTCTAATTGGTAAGAACCTTGAGTACCAGTCACTAACGAGTTATCGATTGATAGTGCAGGGCTTAACTCATCAAAGTCTGCACGGCGCATTACTTTAGCGGCTGCAAAACGAACTAGCGTTTCTTCAGACAGGGTGTAGGTTACGTTTAAGCTTGGTAAGAAGTCTGAGTAATCGTTTTTACCCGTGTTAAGCACTTTTTTACCGTTAGCATCAACTGAGTCAACAATGCTCGACTCTAATTCAGTTTGAATATAACGACCACCCACAACCGCAGTGATGTCTTCAAAGTCTAAATGGAATTGTGCGTAGATAGCACTGGTTTTCTCATTAATGAACTTATAAGCACCTGTGTCTTCAACCATGTTGTCTGCTAAAGAACCGTTCATTGCATAAGTGGTACCGGCTAGCATTTGCTGTACTAATGCGTAAGTTGCTTCAGCATCTTGCAATTGGTTTGCATCATACACATTGTAAGTGAGTAAATCGTTTTGACCGGCAATGCCTGTTTGGTCGAACGAGTTGCTCATGTTAATGGTTTTAAAGCTGTCGGCGATAATTGGATTATCAATCCAGGTAGGGCTGTATAAGCCATCTGCATTTTTAGCTTTTTTATAAGCATCTTTTAACGTGTCGCCGTTTGGTTTTAAATCAAAACGGTTTGAGCTGTAGTCGCGGTCGGTAAAACGCACACCGGCTTTAACTGCAGTGACGAAATCAACACCAATATCATTGATTTTAAAGTCGAAGCGTAGTGCTTGTTCTTCGTTGTCAGTGTCCAGCGTTTTATGGAAAAACTCACGGAATACAAGGTTGTCTGGGTTAGTTAACATGCCAGTGTCTTCAAACATATACGATGGAATACCATCGCCGCTGGTTGAACTACCTGTGCTGGTGTGTGTAACAAGATTTAGGGTTGGATCGGTGCGTTCAATTGGACGTAAGTTAAATTCTGATGCTGTTTGACGTTCTTCAGATTTTGAAATGGCATATTCAGCAAACAATTCGATATTGTCTGTGACGTTCCACTCTGCACCAATGGCATGTGAAGTTGTTTCGTTGGTGGTAAAATCACTCCAGGTTTTTGGAATGGTGAGTACCCCGGTTAAGTCATAGTTGTGAAGCTGGCCATTGCTGTCGTAGTAAGAGTCGCTTCTTGGTGAAACTGAACCGCCTACATCTAGAATAGAATACGCAGCCTGACCGCCATCTAATTCAGTTGCGTTCATGTCAACGTAGATATTTAAATCTTCGTTTGTTGGTGCCCACTGAAGTGATAAACCATAAGCGGTACGTTCGCGCTCTTCAATTTTTTGTTCAACTGTGCTTTCTGTTCTGCGCAGATACTTACCATTTGGTCCGCCTGACACATCAACAATACCGTCACCGTTGATATCGATATCGTCTTGTAAATCAACTTTGTTGAAGTATTCGTCGCGACGCAATTCACGGTCTTGGTAAGAAATGTTGGCAGAAGCACCGAAGATACCGTTTTCGCCTAAATCCCAGTTATCACCAATGGCCGCGGTAAAGTTGGGCGCTACGTTTTCTGTTTTGTCAGCATATTCACCGTCAAGGGTGATGGCGACAAGTGGCTCAGAAAGTTCAAGTGGACGTACAGTTTGCATGTTAACTGTACCGCCAAGTGCACCTTCGATCATTTCTGGTGTTGGCGACTTAATGACTTCAACCGTTTTCAAGAAGCTTGAAGGGAAGTCATCTAGGCTAATCCCGCCACGGCCAGGGCCAGCAGTAGAACGGCCATTTAATAGAATAAGGTTTTCTGATACGCCGCGAATAGTGACCGACTCACCCACACCAAAATCAGATTCGATTGATACACCGGTGATACGTTGCAGGGCTTCTGCAATGTTGTTGTCGGGTAATTTACCAATATCTTCTGCAACGATAGCATCAACGATACGGGCATCAGTACGTTTAAGTAAGTTGGCTGCTTTTAAGCTACCGAAAATACCGCGTACTGCAATGACTTCAATTTCACTTGTGTCTACTTCTGCTGCGACTTGTTCTGCATCAGCGGCAAATGCTGCTGGCATAGTTAAGATTGCTGTTAGTGTTGCGCCGAATATTGTTATGTTATTGGCTTTATTTTTTGAGCTACTAAACATCGCGCTTATTTTATTAAGCTTCATAATTCCCCCCAAAGAACTAATTATATGGTATTACCAGTTGGCTTACCAATTGTCGTTGTTTTAATCAACAGCAACATTTATATAACACGTTACCAATAATTGCAATCTACTTTACCAAAATAATAACTTTGTCATACCAAGGTTTGTGTTCCGCTTTAAACTGCATGATAGTGAGCCACAATAGGCTTTGTGCGACTATATCATTAGATTTAACTGCGTATTTATTTGTAAAGGAAATACAGAATCTTGTATCTGTACTAATGATATTAAGGTAATTAAATCTGGTCACATGGATTTAACTCAATGTTACATTTGGTAATGTGTGTTTTAATTATTGGTAATACCAATTTGGTTTTTGACTGAATATGGGCGTTGTGAGGGCTAAGATGCTCTTACTATTTGTGACGGTTTGTTTTAATTATTTTGAGTTTGGCTTAAGCAGTGTTGCACCGTGATTAAAATAGAGTTGTAGGTTAAATAAAATGCGCAAAATTTCTATAATGTCATCAATATTGTCTCTTTGAGGCGTTATCGCACGTTAACACACACAAACAGCAGCATTAATGGGTCAATAATCGATGAGTCGTATTACGGGGTAAAAACGCTTTTACGAAAAAGGTAAGGGTTATTGCGGCTTGCCAAAGACGTGGTCTTGTTTCGATTCTAACCACAATGGGTATTGCGCCATGACTTTAGTGAACATTTTGCTTTGTAAATAATGGTCCAGCCATCGGCGTAACTGTGGGTAGGGTGCTTGCAGATACCATTGGCGCTCTACTCGGGCAAACTGACGAATAAACGGCATTAATGCTAGGTCGAGCAGACTTGGGTTGTCTGACAGTAAATATTGATGTTGAGTTAAACGTGACTCGAGATTGCCAAGATATTGCTCGCATGCTTGTCTGTCTTGAGTGAGCGTGGGTTCGTGATATCGCTTTGAGCAACGGTATTGTTCAAGCAGTCCTTTAAACTCAGTGTCAAACTGAGTAATGATCGCTAACATTTCTGGTAATGCTGTAGTCGATTGGCTGTGCAGATAATGATCAGGATCGGTTTGCGAAAAAGCCCATAGCATGATGGCGAGGCTCTCATCAATAACATGGCATTGATCCATTAACGCGTTATCTGTGATCACTAACACGGGTACCGTTGCTTTAGGCGATGCGGCCATTAACTCTGCTGGTTTGTCGCTTAACACCAGGTCTCGTATATGCACTTGTTGACCCGATGCGTAAATCGCCAACCTTGCCCGCATTGCGTAGGGGCAGTTTCGTAATGAGTAGAGCACAGGTAATGTCATCGGCAGTGTCATGGTGTGTTCTCTTATGGTTGGCATAAACTTAACATCGACGCACGCGTTTTTAGTGTATTAACTCTTGGTAAACCAAATCTTATAAATCCATTTTGTAACCCACATCTTGTATGTAATGGTCACTTATTAATGCAGAATGGTATAAATGAATGCTACACCAATACCTGACGAGTGTTGGCTATGTAATGATGGATTTGCTGTTCTGTTTTAGTGTCGATCATTTTTTCTGGTCCGCGATCTTCAGGGCATGGCATCCGTGGGGTGGTGCCAAACAGTCTGCAAATCAGCGGCCGCTGTTCATACACTTCGCAGCCATTAGGGCCTAAATGAACACAGTTCCATTCTGCTAACGCGGCATCATGCTCGGCATCGGTTTTAACCGGTAACCTTGCCATTTCAGCTGATGATGTGGTGACAGGCCCACAGCAATCGTGACAACCGGGTTTGCATGCAAAAGACGGAATGCGTTCACGGAGTAGATCGACTATTTCTATGTCATTTCTCATAGGGTGACTTCTTTTCAATACGTTGTTGTTTATCGTTTGTGCCTTGTGCTCTTAGATTGGGTATAAAAGCACTCGCGCCATTGTTATTGACTCAGTGCATTGATGCTATCGTTACGACGGTTATCGATACGACTTTTATCATTACAACTGAGCCAATGAGTATGGTCAGTTTTATAAACCTTGTTGGTATTGCGCGTTCGTCGACACTGTGACCAATTGATTAAGTTCTATTTTGGCTTCGGAAACACCTTTCAATACATTTTCAAAATGGTTAACCAATTGCACTTTGTCAATTTCAGCTTTCGAGCCAGAACCAATATTGGTTAAGTCGATAAAGAACTCGTCAAACAAGTGAGATAAGTCTTCAACCGCTTCAATGTTTAAGAACTGCTCGTGGTTATAAATACTCGGATAACCCCCTTTTTGCTTATCTACTGCAAACGAGATCCCTTTGACGTTAGTAATCGTGGTGGCTTTTTCACACTTAAGCATGCAGCCATCTTCGATACTGGGCTTATTACAACCCACCGTTTGTTGGAAAAAGCATTGGCGGCTGGTCATCATCAAAATGGGATGATAGATGCTGTAAAGCAGTTTAAAGTTTGCTGGTCTGGCGATGTTTCTAATTTGATTGCGATTAATCTCATTAGAAATAAACGCGCCAGCGCAATTTAACTGCTCTTGCAGTGTGAGTAAGGCATAAGAGTTTGTAGTATTTAAAAACGGCCCAGCAATCCATTCAATCCCCATTTCATAAGCTTTAAATGCCACACCGGTATTATTACTGACAATACGTGCAGGTTTTACCGCTTCTAACAGTCGTACCGATTCTGCATAGTCTTTACCAATCAATACGGCTGGAAACCACGGGATGAGTCTTGGATTACGCAAAAATATGTCGATGTATTTATTGTCGTTTTTCTTAAAGCTTTCTGGCAGCTTAAAGTAAATATCGGCATCGGTGACATCGCATAAGTTAATGTCTTTCTCGTCACTGATCAGCAATGATAGCGTCGGTGTTTCGGTCACTTTTGGGTGTTTAACTAACTTTGGTAGCGTGACTGCGCCAATGTATTCACGTTGAGTGAGTTGCAATAATAATTGGTTTTTAAGCTGCGTAAGCTGGCTAAAGGGCAATGTTAAATCGGTATCGAGGTTATCAAAATTAAACGGCTGTAGCAGATAACCCGTGCCTTTTAAGCTCTTAAAGCGTTTTTCAATTGCAGCTTGATCGATTTGTGATTCTGTTGCCGTGGTTAACGTGGTGTCCGATTCGAGCACAAAATGCTGTTCTGGGGTGGTAACCGTGATCGATAACGTTTGGCCCGCTTTACCCGCAAACGCAAGGGTTAACGGTGGTTTAGCGATGCTTAAGTGGTTAATCTTTTCAGCAACTAATTCAACAATGGCATCTTTAGCGGTTGATAATGTGTGTTGTGCTTCCTGGATTTGCACCACAGAAATGGCATTGCTGACGTCGTTGGCATGTTTAAAGCTGTTATCGCGTGGGTTGTCGATAAACATGTCTTTGGTGAGATTACCTTTTAAAAATGAGTTGGTAAAATCGCGGTTAAACACTTTATATAGGTTTGAGTCGTCGGCTAATAACTTGCCTGTGTCGACAAATTGATCAATCTGCTTACGCCAGCTGTCTACCACGGTGTGGACGTATTGCGCGCCTTTAATTCGGCCTTCAATTTTTAACGAATCTACGCCAGCATCGACCAATTCTGGTAAATCGAAATAGGCTGAGTTGTCTTTTAAATTTAGCGGAAACTTATTGCCCGCAGCGGTGATTTCGTATTCGTCACGACATGCCTGGCTGCAACGCCCGCGGTTACCTGAGTTACCGACACTCACTGAGCTTGAATAACACTGACCTGAGAAGGCAATACACAAGGCGCCATGGACAAACACTTCGGTAAGTACATCGTGATCATGGGCGAGGGTGGTTAAGCTTTTAATTTCACCGAGGTTTAACTCGCGCGATAAATTGACTCGAGTAGCGCCAATTTTAGCCAAGAAACCAATTTGACCTTCATTGTGGGTGGTCAGCTGGGTAGAGGCGTGAATGGCTAACGATGGGAAATGCTTACTGACTAAGTTAAACAAGCCTAAGTCTTGCACGATGATGCCATCGATACCGGTATTAACCAGTTGATTAAGCAATTTTACCAAGGTAGGCACTTCGTTTTCCAGAATAACGATATTCATGGTTAAGAAGACTTCACATTGGTATTGATGAGCCAGTGCTATCACACCAATCAAGTCATCGAACGACAAATTAGCCGCTCGGTTACGGGCGTTGAAGGTATCTAAGCCACAATATACGGCATTAGCGCCGGCTATGATTGCTGCTTTGATTGCATCGACGTCTCCACCGGGTGCCAGTAATTCGATTTTTCTCTTCATGATAGGTTCGCTACTTTTAGTTAATTATTGTTTTACGTTGTTATTTGGCGTGCTATCCACTTAATTACGACTTACACACTTAATTACGACTTACATACTGATGTTAAGTGTTCAAGCGGGTCTATTAGCATTTACGATTGTAACAGCCATAGCGTGATAGCACAGTGTCTTAAATAGACTGGCTGTTAAATAGTTCGATAAACACAAAACACCACAAATATAAAATGGTTTATACCATTCCGCACTAATAAGTGACCACTCAGAATGCGTCCAGCGGTTTTTGATTAAGGCGTCGCTATGTAGTAATGGTTGTTCCCTTTCAAATAGCGAGAACGCAGAGCAAGAGCCGCTGGGGCATTCCTTTCAGGCGAGTGTTAAAAGGGCTTACACTGCGTTGCATGACTTCGAAAGAGAACCACTATTCATTCAGTCATTCGCCTTGTTTAAGCCCTTTTAAATTCTCGCTGAGAGATCACTTACTAACGCGGAATGGTATTAGATAGAAAAGGCCTCCGTTTATGGTGTGTCACCACATAAACGAAAGCCTTTGAGGTGTGCGAGTGAGTGTTTCACTTGCACACATAACAACTACTTTTTAGCTATTGATTCAGCCTGGCTTGCAAGATATTCATCGAAAGTACCTTGGAAGTTAATTAACTTTTTATCTTTTACATCAATGATCCGCGTTGCAAGTGATGACACAAACTCACGGTCATGACTAACAAATATCAAAGTGCCTTCAAATAATTTCAACGCTTGATTTAATGCTTCAATCGCTTCCATGTCCATGTGGTTAGTGGGTTCGTCCATGACCAACACGTTAATGTCCATCATCATTAACTTACCGAATAACAAGCGGTTTTTCTCACCACCTGAACAGTTACGCACTTTTTTGTTGGCGTCATCTTCGGTAAATAATAAACGACCTAGCATGCCACGGACCATTAAGTCGTTATGCTTAGGAGTACGCCACAACGACATCCAATCAAATAAAGTCATGTCATTGTCAAAGTCGGCACTGCTGTCTTGCGGGCAATAACCAATGGCCGCATTTTCTGACCATTTGATTCGACCATGATTATGTTGAAGTTCGTTCACCAAACAACGTAATAGGGTTGTTTTACCCACGCCGTTTTCACCGATAATCGCCAGTTTAGAACCGGCTTCTAGAATGAGGTCGCCGTGTTCAAATAACACTTCTTCAAATCCATGGCCTAACTCCTCAAGCACGAGGGCCTGGCGATGTAATTTTTTCGATTCAGTAAAGCGAATTGATGGGGTAATACGGCTAGACGATTTAACATCATCAAGCTTAATTTTATCCATTTTCTTTGCGCGTGAACTGGCTTGTTTCGCTTTAGAGGCGTTAGCACCAAAGCGGTTAACGAAGTCTTGTAGTTCGTCAATTTCAGCACTTTTCTTAGCGTTACCTGCTAATAGCTGCTCACGAATAAGGCTTGACTGCTCTAGGAAGTATTCGTAGTTACCTGGGTAAATACGTAATTCGCCGTAGTCGATGTCGGCCATATGAGTACACACAGAGTTCAGGAAGTGTCTGTCGTGCGAAATGATGATCATGGTGCACTTACGTTTGTTTAGCTCTTCGGCTAACCAACTAATTGTATGAATGTCCAGGTTGTTGGTTGGTTCGTCGAGTAACAAGATATCTGGGTTGGCGAATAAGGCTTGTGCTAATAACACACGCAATTTCCAACCGGGCGCCACTTGCTGCATTAACCCGTAGTGAAATGATTCATCGATACCGGCTTCAAGTAAGATTTCACCGGCACGACTTTCTGCGGTGTAACCGTCCATTTCAGCAAATTCGCTTTCAAGATCGCCAACACGCATGCCGTCTTCATCAGTCATTTCTGCTTTAGCATAAATACTGTCGCGTTCTTGTTTCACTTTCCAAAGTCTTACGTCACCCATGATCACAGCATCAACGACGCTGAATTTTTCAAAGGCGAACTGGTCTTGGCTCAATGTACCGACTTTTAAACCTGGAGTGATGGATACGTTACCTGAGGTGGGGGCTAACGCGCCACTGAGGATCTTCATGAATGTGGATTTGCCACAGCCATTTGCGCCAATTAAGCCGTAACGATTGCCATGGCCAAATTGCGCCGAAATGTTTTCAAACAACGGCTCTGGGCCAAACTGCATAGTAATATTAGCGGTAGAAATCAAAACAAGTTTCCATAGAGTGGTACAGCATTGTTATCGACAAGCGGCTAGGGCGTAGCATTGTGAGAATAAGACTGATAGGACGTAATATATAAGGTCGCGGATTATACAGGGAAGTGGTCAATTGTCGATTTATTATCGTGTTATTGTTTCGTGCTAATACAACGCGAATACTCAGTTGTTACGTTGCTAGAATACCTTGTGCTTACTTTGCTAGAATTCTTTGTGCTTACTTTGTAAATAATGCGGTAAAGACTTAGACAGCGTGGTCAGTCAAATAAGATTGGCCAAATCAGGCCGATTGACGTCATCCATAGCGGTTGCAAATAGGGTTTTATCCAGCATCTGGCCAGAATACTCGAATAAACAAGACCACGGAATCACCCGTTATTTGCAGCTCTGTAACGGTATTATCGCTACAAGTGAACGACCTATATCTCATGTAAGTCAGTTTTCGCTGATTTTGGGACGACTTTTAGATCACTTGGGGATGACGTTGGGCTGAGTTAAACAACCCGTTTCCGCGAGTTATTGTGGTTTTAAAGAGGATGCTCACCTGAATGTAAATACACATAAAGTGCATAAACAACAGCTTCAGCGCGTTTTGATGATAATTAAATACGAAACCTGTCGCAGAATACTATATTGGATATGGTTGTTAACAATCAGTGATAAAGGTGTTAGTTTAATGTAACTTGATTAGGTGAATTGCTATGCAATTAGGCCTAAGTTGTTTTATGGCCGTTTTGACAATTGCGATTCAGTTGCTGTGATGGTTTTATCGGCTTGGATTGATCATTTGTGTGTACTTGATCACAAGAAACAACTTTAAATAAGCCTCAGCTAAATTAATCATCATTTTTTTAGGTAATTGATTATAATCATCTAAAATAAAAACCTTAAACATTGTAATGTTAACTGAGTGCCGTAAAAAATCGATTCAGATTTGCTTAGGTTTGTAGTTTTGTTGCGACTTACCGTGACTGTTCTACCCTTAAAGGCCGCCACAAAAAGATGTCATACGACTTACTATTTGGGTTTTTCGTGATCCTAGGCTTTGCAGTGTCAATCTCATAGTAACAATCTCATATAAATTTAAAGCGCGACTGTTTGTCTCTTTATGGTTATGGAATGATTTAATGATAATAAAAACATGGAATATTACTATTACAGCCGTATTTTTTGCGCTGTGCCTACTGTTTTTTTATCCTATCGCATTTGCCGTTGAAAGCGTTTCTGCTAGAACCGATTTTGCTAAAAATGATTCTGCTCAAAATGATTTTGCTAAAAATGACTCTGATAATAATGATCCTGCAAATAGTGTTTCAACGAATAGCATTCTTGCTGAAAGCGCTCCAGCTTCTAGTGCTGCAAAGCTCAACGTTCCAGTCATCCCTGCGACTCATTTATTAACCCCGCAAGAATTACAGTGGTTAGCTCAACATCAGCCCATTACCGTGGGAGTCGATGGCTACTTTCCTCCCTATAGTTTTATCAATGAACACGGCCAATCGGTCGGTATGGCCGTAGATACCTTAACCCTAATAGGCAAAAAACTCGGAATTACGTTTGTTGTAGATGGTGAACATCGGTGGGAAAACATCGTTAATAATCTGTATAAAAGCCAAATTGATATGGTATTAACCATGGTTAATACACCCGATCGCTCAGCAGAGTTTAGTTTTACGACACCTATCATCTTTAAATCGTTGGTGATTATTACTAAAAAAAGCAAAATTTCGATACTGAATCGCGGAGATATAGCCGGTAAAACGCTGGCATTAGTTAACGGGTATCATTATTCCGATAAAGTCAGAGCTGAGTTTCCTTCTGTGACGCCGTATTATGTTGATACCATGCGTGAAGCGTTAGAGGCGGTACAAGCAGGCCATGCGGATGCTGCGATTAGCTTTTTAGCTGCGGCCAATTATTTTCAGCTTAAATACAATTTTGCAGATTTAAAAGTAGCTGCATTTTACGAAAAAAATCAAGCTAATGAATCAATTGCTGTTAGAAATGATTTACCGTTACTCACCAGCATTATGCAAAAAGGCATTGACTCGTTAACGGCTCCCGAAATAAAAGCCATCAATGAAGCATGGGGCGCCAATATTAGTTTACCAAAAGATTATCAAGAGTTTATCGAATTAGCCGTGGTGGCGGGTGCGCTTATTTTGCTGCTCATGATTTGGGTTATGCAAACAAGGCTCAATAACCGTGCGCTATTGTTAGCCAATAATAAAGTAGAAGCAGCCAATAGCGAATTAAAGCAGATTAAAGATAATCTACAAAGCTTAGTGTCAGAGCGAACTTTACAACTGACCCACAGCGAGAACCGCTATCGAGGTTTGGTTGAGTCATTAGAAGATGAGTATATTTTTTATCAGCATGATACCAATGGTTTTGTTCATTATGTTAGCCCGTCGGTGACTCATATTCTGGGCCATACGATTAGCGGTTTTGGTGATTATTATTTTAAATTTTTAACCGACAACCCAAAAAACAAAGCAATTTCGGGTTATATAAAGCGGATTTTAAGCGGTGAACACTTACCGCCATTTGATATGGAATTGTTTGATGTCGACGGCAATCCCCACAGCTTTGAAGTGTTAGAACGCCCAATGTATGATGAAGACGGGCAGTGCATTGGTTGTGAAGGCATTGCCCATGATGTGACTGCACGCAAACAGCAACAAGATGACCTGTATCAGCTGTCGCACTTTGATGACTTAACGGGTTTGGCGAATCGTTACTATTTTAAATTGCTCCTAGAAGATGAAATTCAGCTGTGCCATAAAACGAGCCAACCTTTAGCATTATTATTTTTAGATTTAACCCGCTTTAAAGTGATTAACGATAACTTTGGTCATAGTGCAGGCGACCATATTCTCAAGCAAGCCGCAGATAGAATTATAAAGAGCCTTAAAGGCAAGTACGTTGTGTCACGTTTTGGTGGCGACAAATTTTGTATCTCTTTGCCCAATACTAGCGCTGCAACGGCTAATATCATTTCCCTGGATTTAATCGATACCTTTAAGCTTCATTTTGAATTTTTAGAGCAAACCATTATTTTAGGTTGCCGAGTGGGGATCAGTGTTTTTCCTAACGATGGCAACGATGCGGAAGCCATATTGAGTCAGGCGGATTCAGCATTATATGAGGCTAAAAAGACCCCATTTTGTGTCGCATTTTGTAATAAAGAACAGGCTATGTTTAATAAAAAACGCCTTTTAATAGAACAAAGCTTACGTCAAGCGTTATTGGTTTCGACGCTGCAACATTCGCAATTATTTATGGTGTATCAGCCTTTAATTGAATTGTCTGGATATCAATTATCGGGCTTTGAAGCGTTAATTCGCTGGGAACACCCTGAATTAGGCGTTATTTCACCTGCTGAATTTATTCCCGTTGCCGAAGATACTGGGTTAATTTTCGAACTCAGCCGCTGGGTGCTGAGCACCGTATGTGAGCAGTTAGTGATATGGAATAAGCAAGGGTTTGATTTTAAGCGTGTATCAGTAAATTTGTCCGCGCTAGACTTAATGAATACCTTGTTGGCTGAGGAGTTATTAGCGCTTATTGAAAAGCATGGCGCGCAGCCGAGTTGGTTTAAGTTTGAAATTACTGAAACAGCCTTAATGGCAATACCTGAACAATCAATTGATATTTTACAACAATTACGAGCGGCAAACGTACATGTGGCAATTGATGATTTTGGTACGGGATATTCGTCTTTAGCGTACCTTAAATCTTTGCCGGCGACGACGTTAAAAATCGATCAATCATTTATACGCAACCTCATGGATTCAGCTGAAGATCAAGCTGTGGTGAAGGCGGTGATTAGCATGGCACATTCTTTAGACAAAATTGTCACGGCAGAGGGCGTAGAATTGCAAGAGCAAGTTGATTATTTGGTCAAGCATGGTTGCGATATTGCTCAAGGGTATTTTTTCTACCGGCCATTAAGTGTTACTGAAGTCAGCATACGTTTTATTGATTCTGATGAGCAGACGTTGAGTTAGTTTAATTACAATTGGGTTGATAGCTTACCCGTATTTCACAACATAACTCAAAATCATCAGATTTAGTCGCAGTATTAGCGACTTTGTTGATACTATATGCATAAATGCCGAATTGGCAGGCAAGACAGAATTGGAAATACCCATGGTAGAAGAACAACAAAACAATCCATTACATGGACTTAAGCTTGAGACATTAATTACCGAGCTGGTTGAATGTTACGATTGGAAAATTTTATACGCAGCGTTAAAACTTGAATGCTTCCACTTGAATCCGTCTATTGAAGGTTGCCTTAAGTTTTTAAAGAAAACCGAATGGGCGAGAGAAAAAGTTGAGCACTTTTATCTGTACCGTTACAAGCGTATGCCTAAAGCCGTGGGTGCACAGTTTGACCTTAAACCGCGTGAACGTGGTTTTGCTCCAGGCATTATGCCGCGTAAACCAATGGAATTGACCTTTGAGTCTATCGCAAGAATGCATGAGCTAGCCGCAGAAAACTTTGAAACTAACCGCAATGCTAATGGACCACGAGGTTCAGGTAGGCCGCAAGGTAATAGAAAGAATTCTGGTTATGATAACCGCGCCGGCGCAGGTCAATCATCGAATTCATACCGTCGTGATGGTGATAGTTCATCTAAACCAAGCCGAGCAGTATCGTCCGATCCCAGTAATCCTTGGGGTAAGTAATCGTCAAGCCTCGAGAAGATAACGTTTCAGTTATAGCCTCAGTTACAAAAAAGCCCTGAATTATCAGGGCTTTTTTGTTTTTAGATATATGTAATCCCCATCTGCTTACACTGCGATGCATGACTTCGAAAGATAACCACTATTCATTCAGTCATTCGCCTTGTTTAGGCCCTTTTACACTCTTGCTGAGTCGCGGAATGCTATCATTTACTTCAACGTTTTCATCTATCATATTGAGTGTTCGTTTCTTGGTTAATTAACCCACCGAAACAACCTTTTATTGCTCTTATCCTCTTAAAACGGATGGGTTTTTCGTGTTGAACCTAAACTATCTTTTTAGCGTATGATAAATTTGAAATAGTGATATTACGGTGTAAGCTAATATTGCATTGGTGAAACTAACTATTAGAGGGATCTCATTTTGAAAGACACGTCTAAATCAATACCCCAAGAAGCGTTTGATTGGTATGACTCCTATGCGCATTGCGGCATGGGTAGACGTACGTTTATCGCTAAGCTTGGTTCGTTAGTGGCGCTTGGTTATTCAATGAGTGTATTAACGTCCGCTTTACTGCCCAATTATGCGTTAGCAGAACAGGTATCGTTTAATGATGACGATATAAAAGCGACTTATGTGCAATTTGATTCACCGTTAGGTCACGGCAAAGGGCGAGGTTACCTGGTCGAGCCTACCAATGTTCAACTTACCAACAAAGAAGGCTTGTTGCCTGTTGTCTTGGTGGTGCATGAAAATCGTGGTTTAAACCCCTACATTGAAGACGTCGCCAGGCGCTTAGCCAAAGCTGGGTATATCGCGTTGGCCCCCGATGCTTTATTCCCATTAGGTGGCTATCCTGGTAATGACGATGAGGGCCGGCAAATGCAGAGCACACTCGACAGAACTAAAATTGAACAAGATTTTGTTGCGGCAGCAGAGTTTTTAAAAGCCAATCCTCGCAGTAATGGCAAATTAGGCGCGGTTGGTTTTTGTTTTGGTGGGTATATCGTTAATTATCTTGCTGCAGTTAAACCTGATTTATTGCAAGCCGGCGTGCCTTTTTACGGTACACCCGCAGCCAAAGCATTAAGAGCCGAAATCAAAGCACCGTTATTGATTCAGTTAGCAGAACTTGATGAGCGTGTAAATGCCACCTGGGCAGAATACGAGCAAGACTTAGTGGCAGCTAAAGTGCCTTACACCATGCACATGTACGACAAAGCCAATCATGGTTTTCATAATGACTCAACAGCACGCTTTGATGAAGCGAATGCTGAGCTTGCGTGGAAAAGAACATTAGCTTTCTTTGAAAAACATATCCAATAAGATTCGCGAATTAAAGGGCAATTTTGCTCTTTAACGTGAGTTTATTAAGTTAAATATATCCTGACACAGGGGTTACGATGACTTTATATTTATCTAATGGACACTTATGCTAACGACTATAATCATATAGTATGGTTAAAGGTAAAGCATAATAAGAAAACAAAGGAAGTGACACATTGACCTTTTTTACCATTAGCTTGATACATAATGTCTGAGCAAAATCGAATTGAAATAGAGTTAAGTCAAGTCATCGCTCGTTATGGTGTCCCTTCGATTTTACTAGCAGATGATAGTTTAACTCAGCAATTTGTGATTAAAGCGGTATTACAAAACGTTGGGCTCGGTGTAGATTGCGTTGATGACGGTAAAAAAGCACTTTCCCAAATTAAACACAAACACTATGACATTGTCTTAATGGACATTCAAATGCCTATACTTGATGGCATTTCTGCAACCCAACAAATTAGACAATTCAGCTCATTTGACGTGTTACCCATTATTGCCCTAACGGGCGATACAGAGCTTAATGCTCTCTCATCTGATAAAACGGCGTTGTTTAATGCGTTTTTACAAAAACCGGTAGATAGTCATCTGCTTATCGACACCATTATCTCGTTTTGGGTACCGCAACAAGACGCTTCATCAATACATCATCAGCAAACCGCACTAGCAAGTGATAATAAACACCTTGTCAATTCAATCGCACAACTTGCACTACATCCGTCATTTGACCTGAGTGGCGGTGTGTATGAATGGGTGGGCGATGCAGCGTACTTACGCGTGTTAAGTGCATTTTTACGAGTATACAAGCCTTATGTTTCTTCACTCGACTTAGCAGGCTATCAAGGGTTGTCACAAGTTGAACTACATCGGTTTTTTCATAAACTTAACAGTGCCGCTGCAAACATAGGTGCTATCGATTTAATGAACGCTATTGAGCAATTTCAGCAAAATAGCGATGCTAGTATTCATCAGGTTAACAACGAATTAAGGCGAGTCATTGACATGCTTATGCCATTAGATTCGATTAACAAAAAATAAACATTCTTTTCATGGTACATCGATTTTATTTCATTGTATTATACTAAAAAATTGTCATATATAACAAAAATGCACGTTATTATAAATGGAGTTTATTGAATGCCAGAAGAGCAGTTACCGGATTTGAAAACAAGCACCAACAACCAACCACCAAAATTAATTGTGGTGGGCGTCGGCGCGAGTGCCGGTGGACTTGAGGCTTTACAATCGCTTCTGTCAAATATGCCAACCGATAGTGGAATGGCCTTGGTTGTAGCGCAACATTTGTCTCCCTCTTATAAGAGTATGATGACAGAGCTGCTCGAAAAAGAATCGACGATTTCAGTGGTAACGGCAATCGATAATGCACCAATAGAATCCAATAAAGTGTACATTTGCCCACCTAATTCAAACATTGAAATTACTGCAAACGACCGAATTAAGTTATTAAGTTATCCCGATGTGAGGCATACGCCACGCCCATCTGTTGATATGTTATTTGAGTCGATTGCCGAGCATAAAAAAGATTTTGCCATTGGTGTTGTGTTATCGGGAACCGGAACCGACGGCAGTCGAGGTATACGCGCCATTAAAGGTGAAAATGGCTTTGGTATTGTGCAAGACCCTCATGATGCTAAGTATGATGGTATGCCCAACTCTGCGATTAATTCTGGTCATGTAGACCTTATTTTGCAAGCGACTGAAATTGGTCATGAACTGAAAAATATTATTCATTTCCCGAGAAATACAGGCATTGATAATGACGGCACCATGCCGCGAGAAACCTATCAGGGCATTATTAAGCAATTAAAAGCTCGGCGTAATGTCGATTTTTCGCTTTATAAAGAAAATACTATTTTACGTAGAATTGAACGTCGTATGACGTCATTAAAAATTCATCATTCAGCTGACTATTTGGCGCACCTGCAAGATAATAAAGAAGAAATCAATTACTTGTTTAACGACATGTTAATTGGCGTCACGTCTTTTTTCAGAGACCCACGTGCGTTTGATAATTTACAACGTGAATTAGCTAATTACATTCAAAACAAATCCAATAAGTCGTTACGGTTTTGGTGTGTTGCTTGCTCAACGGGTGAAGAACCTTATACGCTGGCCATTATTTTAAGTGAGATCCTCGGTGACAAGATTGATGATTATAAGATTCAAATTTTTGCCACTGATATTGATCAAAATTCGATTAATTTTGCTCGCTTAGGGGTTTATCCTGAAACTGCGTTAAATTTCATACCTCGCACAATTAAAAACAAATATTTTCTGCTCAATAGCGAACAATATGAATTGATTAAGCCTATTAAATCGAAAGTCATATTTTCGGTTCATGACGTTAACAACGATCCACCATTTTTGCGTCTTGATTTGATTACTTGTCGAAACTTGATGATTTACTTTACCGTTGAGCTCCAACGTCAAATATTGCCAATGTTCCATTATGCACTCAACCCGAAAGGGTTATTGATGCTTGGGCAGTCTGAATCTATTGGTGTGTTTCAAGAACAATATCGACCGCTATCTAAAACTGGTAAGATTTATGAAACTCTGTTTGTTGGTAAGCAACTACCGCCAGAGCGTAAAACGTCTCGAGGTATTAGTTTAACAACCAATAATATGAAAGAGCTAAAGCCGGTACTAAGCTCGCAACATAATCGCAATAAAGTTGATGCAGAACTGACAAACATTATTGCTGATACGTTGCGTGAATTCGTGTTACCTAACGCTATTTTATTAAATGAGAACCAAGATATCATCTTCACCCAAGGTGATAATGCGTTGTTGGTTCGTCCAACAGGTTTACCGTCAAATAATATTTTTAAAAATCTTCATCCGCAACTATCAATCGACTTGCGCAGTGCGTTTCATAATATCCAAAACGGTCAAAAAGTTGCAGATACGGGTTACCAATCATTTAAGTTAAATGACGAGAATGTTTGGGTTAAGTTGATTTTGATGACAATTGAGAGAGAAGGGCCACTCGGTCGTTTAACTCTTATTTTTTCGCAAATTGAACTGCCCGAAAATATTCCGTTGCTTACCACGGATAAGCAAGAAACCTCCAATCAAGCTATTGCCCTTGAGCAGCAACGTTTGTTAGCAAAAACCAAAGAGCAATTACAAAATGTGATTGAAGAGCTAGAAACCTCAAATGAGGAAATGCAGTCCATGAACGAAGAACTGCAAAGCTCAAATGAAGAATTACAAAGCTCCAATGAAGAATTAGAAACGACTAACGAAGAGTTACAGTCTACCAACGAAGAATTACAAACGGCCTACGCTGAATTGCGCATGGCCTATGAAGAACGCGAACATCAACGGATTGAATTAGACAGACTCAAAGTTGATTTAGAGCATTCTAATACCTTACAACATGAAGCGGAAAGATCAGCACAGATGGGATCGTGGTTTTGGGATCTGACTACTCGCAAACTTGAGTGGAGTAATGGTTGTTATGAACTCTTTGGTCTGGATAAAGAAGTGTTCCATCCTTCGTATGAAGCATTTATCGGCTTAGCGTCAGGTGAATACCGTAGTCGTTTAGAAGAGCAATTAACCAATTTATTGCATAACAAAGCGACTCAACCTTTTATTTTTGAAGCTTTGGATGTTGATCGAAATATTAGTATTATGTCGTTAGAGGCGGTTGTGTCATTTAATGATTTAAAGCAAGCCACCCGAGTCATGGGCACTATCCGAGACATTACTAACTCGGTTATGAAAGAAAAAGAACAAGTTGTATATAAAGACACCATCACTTATCTCTTAAACAATACCTTAACGGCATCGTTTGTATTAGATATCGATAAGTTACAAATTGAATACATTAATGCTGCTTTCCAAAAACTACTGGGTTATTCAGAAGTGGTTATCAATGCTTTAGCAGATGAAAAACTATTTACGTTATTTAACACTAAAGATGCGATTATGTTTAAAGGCATTGTCGATAAAGTCTCGCGCTCTACAGTCGGTGAATGCGTTCCTGGAAAATATGCCATTAAACCAAAAGACAGTAATGATTTTATTAATGTGTATGCAAACCATACGGTGTATGAACTTAACGATACCACTGGTTTGCCACAGAAAATGTTAGTGACACTCTTTGCCGCAGATTAATGCAGCATAAAACGTGCAAGTATTAACGTTTGCGGTTATTTAGAAAACAGATTAAATGTCATTTCATTTAAGTATTTGATGACAAGTGTGAAGATTAAGGAGAAGTTTTGGAGCGATATAACGGAATTGGTATCCCATGTATTTCGACAACACATAAGCTTGAAATCGTCGGCTTTAATGATGTTGCCAAAAACATGTTTGGCCGTGCTTTGACGATGTCGCCTATGGGTGACAAAAAAATTGTCTTAACGGCTTTAGTCAATTCTAATGTGTCTAACTTTCTTGCCTGGGTCACTAATAAAGATCAGGATTACATTGAGTTAAAGGTGGTTTGTCATGGTGCGGTTAAGCACTTGGTGGCGAATTTAAAAAATGTTAACGACATCGATTCGCTGGGAAACGAGACCCAATTGTACAACTTTTGTTTCTTCCCGCTGGACAGTTATCACTCATTAAATAAAGATTTTAACCTTTATCGCAGTGTTTATATGCATTCGACTCAGGCGATTTACATTACCGATCATCAACACAATATTGTGTCGGTTAATCCGAGTTTTATTAATTTGTTGAGTCGTTCTTTTAAAGAGGTTATGGGTAAGAATGACGGTATGATATATACCATGGACTCATACGCGAAATTAAAACAATTACTATCAACATTAGACACTGAGCGAGACGATACCAGTGAGCGCTTAGAATGCATCAGGATGTACAAAAATGGTGAGCCTGAAATCATCTGCTGTAAAGTACATATCAATGTCATTTTTGATGAAGAAACTCAAGAAAAGCAATATTTACATATATTAGATGATGTGACGCAGCAGGTTTTAATTGAGAACTCTTTATCTAAAGCGGCCTATACCGACAGTCTAACTGGTTTGTCTAACCGCATGAGCTTTAATGAAAAATTCAAAAATATGCACGATTCAGCTCAACGACTCGGTGAAAAATTATGTGTGTTTTATATCGATTTAGACCGCTTTAAATATTTAAATGACGAGTATGGCCATGATTACGGTGATTTATTACTTAAACATGTAAGCGAACGTTTAGTGGGTTGTTTTAAAAAACAAGACTTAGTGGCAAGAGTGGGTGGTGATGAGTTTGTTGCGGTTATTCAGTCTGATGAAGATATTGATTGCTTTGAGCGCATTGCATTACGGGCTATAAGCGAATTATCTAAGCCTTATACACTCAATGAATTACATTATACTTGTACTTGTAGTATTGGTGTGTCGGTTTATCCCGATGATGCTCTTGACCAAGAATATCTTTTAAAAGCGGCCGACAGTGCCATGTATATTGCTAAACAAAATGGCCGCAATAATTTTGCTTTCTTTGATTTAAACCACAAAAAAACTGAAGATAAACATCAAAAAATCATTAAAGTTGTTGAAAAAGCATTAGCAGATAAAAAGATTATTCCTTTTTTTCAGCCAATTCACGATGTCGATACTGGTGAATTAGTGTCGTTTGAAGCTTTAGCGCGTTATTGTAATGACCAAAATGAAATTTTACCGCCTAGCTATTTTATGCCTTCTATCGAACAAGATGTGTTACTGATAGGTTTGGGTGTAACCATCATTAATCAGGTAGTTACTCAACTTAGAATGCTCGAATCACATGGCATAATGATCCCGATTTCAATTAATTTATCTTCGTATCAATTACTTTCTGAAGTCATTATTAAACAACTCGAAATGGTTGCGCTGCGATTTCCGCAATTTATTCCGTTATTGAAAATTGAGATTACTGAAACATTAATTTTCGAAAACAATCAGTTTGTTGTGGTCAACATTGCTCGCCTAGTCGAATGTGGTTTTAGGCTAATGCTTGATGATTTTGGTACGGGTTATTCATCCATTTATTCATTAAAAAAGTTTAAGTTTGAAACCGTCAAAATTGATAAAACGTTTATTGATGACATCAATTCTAGTAATGTTGAAGATCAAACCTTACTCAATACGATTATCGCTTTAGTCAAAAACCTTAAGTTAAAGATTATTTGCGAAGGTGTTGAAACCGCATCGCAAGTGGCATTTTTGAAGGATCAACACTGTGGTTTTGCACAAGGTTATTATTACTCGCAAGCTATATCTAAAGCTAAAATGCATGACTATATAAAAAAACACAGTAAAACAGCCATTTTTTCGCCCATAAAAACAACAGTTCAATAGAGATTAATGAATGAGTACAGAAAAGCTTACTAAAGTATTAATTATTGATGATGAGAGTTCATCAATTGAAGTGATGAAAACCATGCTTGAATCAACCATGGCTGTTTTTGTTGCTGAAACAGCTGATGATGGTTATAACTTACTCCAATTACACGATTTCGACATCATTTTATTGGATGTAGACCTACCTGATATGTCAGGGTTTGATTTGTGTAAACGAATCAAGTCTGAACTACGATTTACTCATATTCCTGTGATTTTTATCTCAGGCTACAAAGAGCTTATTTTTGAAATTCAAGCATTTGAATCGGGTGGTATTGATTACCTGACTAAACCCATTAGTCCAGTAAAAATGCTGATTAGAATGAGTGTAGCCTTGAATGTAAAATTGCCCATCCCAAGTTCGCAAAATATTAAACTAGGATAGGTTAAAGGTAAAAAACACTGGAATTAGTGGAATTAGCATTTGTTAGCATTATTTTATGCTGCTTGGAATGTGATTTGTACATCAGTGCCTTTGCCTACTTCAGACTGAACATCGACACTGGCATTTTGTTGTTGCAGTATTTGCAATACGATAGACATACCAATGCCGGTTCCAGTGCCTATAGGTTTTGTTGTGTAAAAGGCATCAAACATCCTTTGTTTTACCTCAGGTGTCATACCGCAGCCATTATCAATAATATTGAGTTTAATAATGTCGTCACATTGCGTCAGCTTTATGGAGACGATTCCAGCGTTATTGTTTGATTGTTCACAGGCTTGTATCGCATTGACTAAAATATTCACGAGTACTTGATTGAGTTCACCAGAATTAAATCGAATGTTAGCGACTCTAATGAGTTCTTGTTTAACAAGCACATCTTTCAGTTTTGGTCCTAATAATTTAACTGCCATTTCAATGGCATCGTATAAATTAATATCAGTAATTTGTTCAGTGTCTGTTCTGGCAAAAAATAATAAATTTTTAACAATATCTTTAATACGGTAAAAACCTTGGTCAGTATCGGTGATGAGCTCGGGCAAGTCTTCAGTGATAAAATCGATATTATGTTTTTGTGCATCATTTACAGGCGCGTTAGGCACTATCTCGAGTAAATCTGCCACATAACTGTTTAGTGTAGTGACATTACTTATCACAAATGCCAGCGGATTATTAATTTCATGCGCTACGCCCGCAGCGAGGGAACCGAGCAATGCCAGTTTTTCTTGTTGTATCAATGACTGTTGTTGATTTTTAATTTGTTCTATTTGTTGCTCTAACAACACATTTTTCTCATAGACTTGTCGTGTGTAATCTTCAAGCATTTGCTCGATTTCAGCTCGCGCTTTTTTTTCACGAATGTATGCGATGTAATATGGGTTAGATTTATCAGTCATTGTTTAACTCTATGTTTAAAATGCATTGCTCAGCGCCATGGTGCATACAGGTATCGTGTTTAATACTAATTCTCTGATGATAATAATCTGCAGCACCAAAAATTAAGCCTTCAGCGCAAAAACACAGCTTACGAGGCGAGTGGTATTTAAGCTCTATGTTATTGTTATCAATCATTGTTGAAATAATGGTTGGTAGTGCAGGCTCATGATAAAGCTTATTCACTTCAACGTGGATGATATTATGGATGCCCATGACTAACGAGGTAAAGTCAGTAAAACGCTCAACGACTTTTGTGTGGTTTGCCGCTAAACCTGAAAATAAGAATTGACCAAACGCCTTTATGACATCTTGTATTGGGAGGTTTAACATCTCTGCCACTTCAGTAACAATGGCAAATAATTCATTTTCTGGGTAATTTTTAGCAGATATATAGACTCTGTCTGCAGGGGCATGTTTTTCTAATAAGTCATTCCAGACACCCATACCACATTGTTGAACTATCATGTCTTCAAGTACGTTAAAAATAATTCCTTTCATAAAACCTCTCAATGTTTTCGTTACAACAATAGCGATAAATTATTGCTTTGTCATGATTTAAAAAAATATCCAGCATGTTGCATATCATTTAAATAATATTGTGTATTTTTTGGATTTCTTTAAGTGTGACAACAAATGTTGCTGATACATGCGCAAGTGATTGCCCTGTATTTATTGACTCTTCAGCTTGTATTGCGGCACTGCTGAGTAAAGTAAGACCTAAGCATGCACTCGTGCCTTTAATTTTATGTAACAGTGATAAAAGTGATTCTTTTTCAGATCTGCTAACAATCTGCTGTAACTCGTCCGGTATGCTAAGCAAACTGGATAAATAATCGTAACGCATTTGTTTTTCTTCAATGTCATCAATATCTGATTCATTCGTCGGTTCAGCAGTGACAACTGCTGATTGAGTCAATGTTTGCGATGACAGCAATGACGACAACAATGATAACAACGTCATTTTGTCGATTGGTTTGGTTAATTTGGCATTAAATGGGCATGTTTGTTTTTCATCATTGTTTTCGAACACGTCGGCGCTGAGAGATATTATGGGTGAAGAAATGCCTAGATGTCTAAGCTGGGTTGCAGTTGTTAAGCCATCCATTACAGGCATTTGTTGATCCATTAATATTAGATCAGGATTATTCGCCATGGCCATTTCTAATCCTTGTTGTCCATTTTCGGCAAACAATAACTGTAATTGGGTTGTTTTAAGGTATGAGGCAAGCAAAGATCGAATGTCTGGTACATCATCGACGATTAACAATGTTCCTGATAACGAATTGATTGCTGCTTGAGATGGCTGCTCACATGTTGAACTGACATCTACTGATTGTGGTGCTGTTTCATTTGCGTCAAGGAGTAATGTAAATACGCTACCTTGACCCAGAACACTTGTGAATGACAAGTCAATTGCCATGGCGTCTGCTAGTTTTTTGGTAATATGCAAACCAAGTCCGGTACCACCAAAATCCCTGCTGATACTAGAATCGCCCTGACTAAATGGACTAAACAATTGTGTTTGCTGCATCTGGCTCATGCCAATACCTTCATCACAAATACGTATTTGTAGCTGCTTATTGTGCAGTAATGATGCCTCAATGCTAACCGTGCCCTGGTTGGTAAACTTAATCGCATTACTGAGTAAATTGAGTAAAATTTGTTGAAGCCGAAATGTGTCAACATGGACACTGGCTGTGTCTGGTACTGTAATGGTGTAATCAAGCTTGAGGTTTTTTTGCTTGGCTAAAATAGCGGTATTATTGACGATATCGGTTAAAAAAGGCTTTATCATTACATGTTCAAATGCAATTTCCATTTTACCTTCATCAATTTTTGCAGTATCCAATATGTCATTAATGACATTCTGTAAATGAAGTGTATTGTTGTTTATACGTGTTAGGGTCGTGTGAGTATCGTCGGTTGTTGTGGCTAATAACTCTTCTGTAAACCCTTTAATAATGGTTATTGGGGTACGAATTTCATGGCTCATATTGGCTAAAAACCGAGTTTTAATGGCAGCGAGTTGATTTGCCTTATCGCGCTCATGTTCTAACTCTTTGGTTCTATCTGCCACTTTTTCTTCTAGTTCATCATTCATCACAATGATTTCTTTCATCGAGCTCATCAGTGCTTTACGTGACAGCAACACTTTATTTTGCATCTCATTAATACTGTCTGAAAGCATTTCAAATTCAATAGAGCTATGTTCAAATTGCAACGACTTATAGGCTGGTGTGTCTAGGTCCCATTGGTGTGCCTGTTGGGCTATTCGTTCAAGGGTATTGGTGTAGTTTCGGATAAAGCGGGTTGATAAAATGGTGATGTATTCCATTAATAACATCACTAACATCATAGCGATACTGAGATAAATAAAGTACCTAACCGCATAAGGTTTTACATCTAAATAATATTGCGCTGTCCAGCGTAAATCGGCTAATTGCTTTTGAATGACAATATATTGCGCATCGGCTGTAAAAATAATGCTTTCTGGTTGGTTTAAGAAAATTTGTCGATAAAAAGGAGGAATATAGGGGGCTAGCAATGTACGTTCTGTCCATTCTTTCCCTAGTTCACCTAATTGCTCACTTCCCCATATTTTCTTCGATTCGTTGTCGAGTAAAATGCGGTTTATAGCCACATCATCAGCGATCAATGCGTTGTCGTTATGTATTAAGTTTTCTGTTAACGACACAATATTGATTGATTGTTCTAATACGCCATCAAATTGACCGTTTTTATACAGCGGTGTACTTACCGCAAACAACAAGTCTTGCCCGAGCGTACGACCTTGAAATATCTTACTGATGTAAGTGGTATTTAACTCTCTGGGTTTAAAAAAATAGCTGCGGTCACTTACCGATGCCTGGTTAAGATCGTCATCGTTAAATCCAGCTTTATAAAAGTGAGTAATATCCCCATGCTTATCTGTCATTAATGCTGAAATACTTTCAGGATGCAGTTCAGTCATGACCTTCAAGGTATCTTTGTTAATGTGGTTTTGACCTAAGCGGGCCAACATTTCAATTTCATTGATGTAACTGTCAATGTGCCTGTGAATATTGTCCACAAATGCATTTTGAGCTTTGTCGTAATAATTGAGTTGTGATGATAAATGAAGACCAATGATCCCCTGTAAAATCATGGCAATTAAAATGGTTCCGGGTACTGCACTGTATAGGGCTATGCGATGGGTAAGTTGAAGTTTTAAGCTCTGCTTTTTGTGTATCTCCGGTGAGCTCGTGATGTCTTCTAATACTAAGGCTGTTCGTGTACAGAGCAAAAAAATGCAAGTATCAACAATGACAGTCCAGGCAAAAAGATCCAGTGACTCATAAAATATACCGTAGCCAAATAAACGATATATCACACTAATTGAGAGGGCGTAGGCGAGCGTTATTTTCCACAGCGGTTGAGTTAATTTTAATGTCAAAGGCAGGAGCAATAGTAGCTGTAAACTGTTACCTAACCAGACAATCTCGCTGTTAAGCGGCAGCGTTACTAGGATCATACTGAGCAATGCCCACACTAATCCTAATCGAAATAAAATAATAAAAAATGCCACATTGCCAATTAAAAATGGCACAACAAAAGGCAGGTCTACAGCAATGGTATTAATTAATACGCCAATTAAAGACATGCTGAAAAAAAACCGAAAACGTCTCATCGTAATGGGTTTTGCAATCAGTAACTTAGCTTTTTCTGTCGATGTCATGTCAAATTAACTCAATATAATAAATGTCATACAGCATTGTTGTAACTGTTTTATCCGTTTACGATGTAGTGAAACAAAATCGACTATCAAAAATTTTGTCATAGGTTTTATACCACAGTCATTACGTCTCAAAAGTCTTATATGTCCTATTTGTCTCCTTGATTAATCTATGCTATAAATGATTAATAATCAAGCGTTGCAAATTAAGACCAAACATGAAAACGTTAAAACCGAGCGAAATAGCCTTATATTGTGATGTACACCAAAGGACAGTGAGTCGTTGGATAGCTCAAGGGCAACTTAAGGGACATAAACTCCCTGGGCGTGGTAATTATCGTGTGTTGTTAAGTGATTTTATTTTATTTTTGCAAACGCAAAACATGCCAATGCCAACAGAGTTACTAAGCAACACCAATCAAGATGAAGAAGCCGTTGATACAACATCGAATAAGCGAATTTTGATTATTGATGATGAAACTGAGATCCGCAATGCGATACGCAGAGTGCTAGCAAAAGGTGGCTATGTTATCGATACTGCGACTGATGGTTTTCAGGCAGGGGTAAAAGTCTTACGTGACAAACCAAACTTGATCACCTTAGATTTATCAATGCCAGGACTTGATGGGTTCGACGTACTGACGTTTATTCGTGCGCAACCAGAGATTGCAGATATTAAGATTGTGGTTATTTCAGGATTATCTGATACCGAGTTACAAAAAGCGTTGGTGTTAGGTGCTAATGCAGTACTGCCAAAGCCATTTGAAAACACACAATTAATATCGACTATTAATAACTTATTAAAGTAAGTGGGAATAACATGATTAACAAGCTGCTAATTGTAGATGATGAAGTTGCTATTTTACGTGCATTGAGTCGAGTGCTGACGCGCGCAGGATATCAAGTTTTTAAAGCAAATAGTGGCGAAGAAGCCCTTAGCATCATGCAGCAATATGCGTGTCACGTGGTTATTTCAGATTTTAGAATGCCGATAATGAATGGGGCGGAATTATTAGGGGCAATTAAGGATCTGTATCCAGACACTATTAGTATGATCCTCAGTGGCTATACAGATTTTAATTCTGTAGTCGCTTTAATTAACTCCGGGACTGCATTTCGTTTTTTACAAAAACCCTGGGACGAGCAGGCGCTATTTACTGAAGTTAAAGAAGCATTTAGTACTTATCACAATCGTTCACATCAACATCAAGTAAACTTGCTCATGTCCAATACTGCAGAGGCACTCGTCGAGTTACACCCCAATGGCCAATTTGGGCAAGTTAATGGCGTTGCGAAACAATTATTTGATTTTTCTCAACACACTATTTTATTGTCAGATGCCTTTCCTTATTGCACTGATAATTGTGTTAACAAATTGTTTGAAGATGACTTACAAACAGTCACTCTGCAAAATCGTCAAGGTAAAGATGTTGAATTATTACTAAAGATTGCCACGGATAACTCGCGTTTTTTCGAGCTACATTTTGTAAATAAAAATGACGGGGCGGTGTCTAATCGAAAACAGTTAGCAGCATTTTTAGACCAAAATGAATTAATAACAACTGCTGATGGGCTGATTAAATCCAATACCCATTTTGCCATGATTGCTATTCATCTAAAAAACTATAACTATTGGACTGATATGATGGGCTTGCAAGCGAGCGAAGCCCTATTTGCTGAAATTACATCAACAATGTTAAGCCAATCTAAACAATTTCAAGCTTCGTTGTCATTTTTAAGCGACGAGCATTTTGTATTACTATTAGATAATTACAAATCAGAACTAGATTTACATAAACAACTTACAGATTTTATTGAACCGTTTAATACGAGTCGGTTTTCCGATAAATCTGTGCATGTTGAATTTGTGATTACCTACTGTATAGCCCACGAAGATGGTGAAAGTGCACAACAGTTACTTAATAATGTATTAATGTCTAACCGGTTATATCGATCTTCACAATCTAATTTTTTTATGCGTTATGATGCCTCAATGATTGAGCAAAAACGTAATCAGTTACTTATCAGTAAAGCCTTATTTCATGCTGTAGAAAATGATGAATTATTTTTACATTTTCAGCCTAAATTTGATTTAAATAAAGGAAAGATTTGTAGCTGTGAGGTGCTATTGCGCTGGAACCATCCTGAACTGGGTAACGTATCTCCAGGGGTATTTATTCCGATAGCTGAACAAGAAGGTCAAATTATTGAGTTAGGTTATTGGGTGATAGAAAGTGCATGCATAGCGATTTCAAATTGGACTAAAAAAGGTATCAATCTTGATAAAGTTGCGATTAATGTGTCTGGCAAGCAATTGTCACAAATTGATTTTATTCCGCGAGTTGAAGCATTATTAGCGAGGTTTGATATTGATATGTCACGACTTGAATTTGAACTGACAGAATCCTGGCTCGTGGATAATATAGAAGAAAGTGCAGAGAAACTAAGACGCCTTAAAAATGCAGGGATCAGTATTGCAATGGATGACTTTGGTACAGGTTATTCATCTTTATCTTACTTGTCTAAGCTGCCCATTGACGTGCTTAAAATAGATAGGTCTCTTATTATGGATATTGTGCACAATTTAAATACACAAAGCATGGTGGGGAGTATCACTCGTATGGCCCATGAATTAGGTATGCAAGTTGTGGTAGAGGGTGTCGAACAGATTGAACAAATCAAGGTGTTAGAAAAACTTAAGTGCGATGTTATTCAAGGGTTTATCATTGCCAGACCTCAGGCAGAAGATCATTTTACTGCGTTGATTTCTAATGCAGATGTGTCTATTGCTTCTGTAATGGGGAAAATATGAAAAAATTGACGGCACTGTTTATCGACGACGATGTGTTTATGCTTAAAGCATTACAACGCACAGCACGCAGAGCCAAACCCGATTGGGATTTTTACCTTTGCGAACATTGCAACGATTGGCAATCAGCACTGCCAGAGGGGGTGATTCCAGACGTGGTTTTTTGTGACTACTTAATGCCAAAAAAAAATGGTGATGAAGTACTGCTAGAGATTGCCAATATCATTCCTTCTGCGGTTAGAGTATTACTAACAGGTGATACGGGTGAAGATGTGGTCACCAAAGTCAGTGCCATTACCCATTTTGTGTTAAAAAAACCTTTTTCTGCTGACGATTTAAACCATGTTTTTTCATGTATAGAACGTTTAGATGCACTCAATTTTAACCTAGAAACTCGCAATAAATTTGGTCGAATAGGTTACTATTTTGCCTTACCTACAATTGTTACTGAGTTGCATCAATTGTTTACCTCTGACGATGTAGATATTGAACAAGCTGCAGCACTTATCATTCAAGAATCATTTATTGCCGCTAAAATTATCCAAATCGCCAATTCCGCATTTTTAGGATACAGCCGGCAAACTGTGTCTTTGGAAGAAGCAATTAAACGATTGGGATTAAAGATGACTGAAACCATTGTGATATCAATGGCGGTCGGTGATTGTCTTGTTGCCAAAGTACCTTCCAATTTACATAGATTAATCAATGAGTGGGCATTTAATTTTTCTAATCAATCTAGGCAATTGAGTAAATCACTTGGCTTTAATTCTGCCATGCTCGATATTGTTTCAATGGCGGCATTATTAACCGGTATTGGTCAACTAGCACTTATTGCTGAATCTGATGAATATATCAATTCATCAGACAATGATAAGCAGTTTTTTGTGCTAAGAGATGCCAGTATTCTTACCGTTTATATCTTGACGTTATGGGGATTTTCAGTTGATCTTTGCAAAGTGATTTTAATGCAAGATAACCCAGATTTTCATGCTCAAGAAGATAACGAAGATAAACTGGGATTAATTTTGTATTTAGTCAAATTGAAGCTCTTATGTAAATTGGAACACACTGAAAAAGAGAGCCTCAAAAACCTGGTTGTGGACACAAAAATCGTCGATTGGATCGGCGAAAACTTATAATCTTGTTTAGTATTTAAATGATTCAACGCTGCAAATTGCAACTCATCGCAATTGATTTAAACACAAGTTCAGCGCTATCAGTACTATGACTGCCTTTGAGCATTAGACGCTGCAATAATCATTTTATTTCTCAGCCATTTATTGGCAGGTTCTTTATCAACATTTACATGCCAATATAAATGTACGCCTATATCGGGTAATTCTACCGGCATAGGGTATACCGCAATATCTAACATTTCGCTGTACATCATTGCAGCAGTCTTTGGTAGAGTTAATAGCATGTCATTGTTTAATATTACCTTACATGCTGATAAGGCTTGCTGACATCGTAGTGATATGCGGCGATGGTAACCCATTCTCGATAACTCAAAATCTTCCATACCAGGCCCAGTCGAACGCGAAGAAACCAAAACATGATCTAATGCTAAGTAGGTCTCTAAATCTAAATTATGTGTCAACGCGGGATGTCCTTTACGTGCAACAACCACGAGTTCATCTAGTTGCAGTTGCGTGTGACGAATATTATTACTCACAGGGATCAAAGCATCGATGGCTAAATCGATATCACCGCTGGCTAATTTGTTTTCTAACTCACTACGGTTAACCCGCTTATTACTGTTGAGATGAATTGCAGGAGATTCTACCGATAAGCTTTCTTGCAAAATGGGTAAATAGTAAGGCTCTAATGATCCGTGTAAAGACAAAGAAAAGCTTTTGCGAGAGGTAAGAGGTTCAAATTGTCTTGATTGTACCAGGCACACTTGTAATTGGTGCAGTGCTTCTCGGACATCATCAATGACATTTTTTGCAACGGGAGTCGGGCGCATCTCGTTACCCTGACGGATAAACAAAGGGTCATCGAAATGATTGCGTAATTTACCTAATGAGTGACTCACAGCCGGTTGTGACAAATTTAGTACCGATGCCGCTTTGGTGATATTTCCTTCGCAATATATGGCATCAAAAACTACAAACAAATTCAAATCAATTTTCATATTCACTCCATTGAATTAAGTCGTAATACCGCACCTATCCAATATGCTTTTTATTCATCCCGTACTATTTAAATGGTTAATAGTAGGATATTAGAACTATTCATTTGTTCAATTTAGAACTTGGGATTAGCATAGTCAAGTAGATTCGGATCCGGTTAATTATTCAGCTTAACCTTGTTGTAAGCAATCGCAGTAGTGAATGTGCAGGATCTAAACGGCAACTCACGTGTAACTGGTTTTAGTTATTGGCATTACCTAACACGATGTTGTTCAAGTCATGATTTTTATAACGTTAGAGACACTCAATGGCTGCGATATATTTGATTAGACACGGACAAGCTTCTTTTGGCAGTACCGATTATGACCAATTATCAGACAAAGGTTGTGAGCAAGCTTCCTTGCTGGGTCAATATTGGCGCACAAGAGTTAAGCCAAGCAAATTTTATTGTGGTGACTTATTACGCCATGGCCAAACGTTAAGTCATTTTGCTAAAGGGTTAGACATTAACACCACTCCGATGGTTATCCATTCGGGGTTTAATGAATTTGACCACGTTGATATTTTGCAAAAATTTAATGGTGAATGGCTTCATTTTGCTGAAAAAAATGAAACACTTCAGCAGTTTGACGAACCCAATAAAGTGCTTCACAAAGAATTTTATCAGGCATTAAATCGTTGGATGAGTGGCCAGCATGATTTGGAATACAAAGAAAGTTGGCCGCAGTTTAAAAGCCGTTGTATTCGTGCATTGCAGAATATTATTGAACAAGAACTGGCAAAAAAACGCGTACTCACACACACCACCAATGATGCAAAGCAACCTAAAGATATTTTGGTGTTTACCTCTGGCGGCACCATTTCGACAATAATGCAGCACATATTGCAATTAAGCGACCAGCAAACATTGGCGATTAATCAACAAACCAGAAATACCAGTGTGACGAAACTGTTGTTTTCGGAAAATATGTTAAGTGTAGATTACTTCAACAACTACAGTCATTTAGAAGTAATGGGCGATGAATGGATTACCTTTAGATAAGCATAAACTCACACTTTCAACGCCTCGTTAATGCTGCTGTTGAATTAGAACCTCAATACAACAAGGATAAAAAATGAATACTGCTAATTTATTTGATTTAACAGGGAAAGTCGCGTTAGTCACAGGTGCTAGCCGTGGTATTGGTGAGAGTGTCGCTAAAACGTTAGCCCAATATGGGGCGCATGTCATTGTATCGAGCCGAAAAATTGACGCATGTCAGGCCGTGGTTGATGAGATAATCAAAGCCGGTGGAAGCGCACAAGCTATTGCATGTCATATTGGTGAGTTAGCGCAAATTGACGCCATTTTTGCAGCGATTACAAAGCAACATGGCAAGCTAGATATTTTGGTTAACAATGCTGCAGCCAACCCTTATTTTGGTCATATTATTGATACTGATTTGGCCGCATTTCAAAAAACTGTTGATGTAAACATTCGCGGTTACTTCTTTATGTCGACCAACGGTGCCAGATTAATGAAGGCCAGTGGCGGCGGTTCAATCGTTAACGTCGCTTCGGTTAATGGCGTGATCCCGGGTGATTATCAAGGCATTTATTCCGTCACCAAAGCAGCGGTTATTTCAATGACTCAAGCTTTCGCCAAAGAATGTGCCCAATTTAATATTCGTGTTAATGCCTTACTCCCTGGCGGTACCGACACCAAATTTGCTTCAGCACTCGTTGATAACCCAGCTATTTTAAAACAAATGATGCATCACGTGCCGATGAAGCGCGTCGCGCAGCCTGACGAAATGGCAGGTACCGTGTTGTATCTTGCCTCAAACGCATCAAGTTACACCACAGGTACTGCCATCAATGTTGATGGTGGCTATTTGATTGGTTAATGCTTTAAAAATACAAAAAATAAAACGAATATCTCGATAGGAATTTATAATGTCTAGCACTCAAAACACCAGCATCAACAAGCTATTTGAATCGTTTTCAAATAAATCTTTATCGCTTAAAAACAAAACCGTAATGGCACCGATGACCCGTGCCTTTTCACCAAACTATATCCCCAATGCTGAGGTTGCCGCATATTACCGCCGCCGTGCTGAAGGCGACGTAGGGTTAATTATTACTGAAGGCACTTTTATTTCGCATAAAGCCGCCAACGGTTATGAAAATGTGCCGGCCATTTTTGGTGAGCAAGCCTTAGCAGGTTGGAAGCATGTCGTCGATGAAGTACACGCTGCAGGTGGCAAAATTGCACCACAACTTTGGCACGTTGGCGCGGTAAGAAAACCTGGAGTGGGTCCTGATAAAGAAATGCCGGCATACAGCCCATCGGGTTTGTACAAACCTGGTGCATCAAATGGCGTTGCCATGACACAGGATGACATTGATGAAGTGGTCGCCTCATTTGCACAAGCTGCGCTCGATGCAAAGAACATTGGCTTTGATGCCATCGAAGTGCATGGCGCACATGGTTACTTAGTGGATCAGTTCTTCTGGGAAGGCACTAACCAACGCGACGACCAATATGGTGGCTCGCTAGAAAATCGCACCCGTTTTGGTGTTGAAATCGTTAAAGCAATCCGTGCAGCCGTAGGTGAGGATTTTACCATTATCTTCCGTTTCTCTCAGTGGAAACAACAAGATTACAGCGCAAAACTGTGCCAAAACCCTGAAGAGTTAGCCATATTTTTAGGTTTATTAAGTGATGCCGGTGTTGATATCTTCCATGCCAGTACACGTCGTTTTTGGATACCTGAATTTGACGGTTCTGATTTAAACCTTGCTGGTTGGACCAAAAAACTGACTAACAAACCTGTGATCACTGTCGGTAATGTTGGCCTGGACAATGACTTTATTGGCGAAGGTAATGCCGATTTGTCTGGTACTTCAAACCCAACCGGTATTGATGAATTATTAGTGCGTTTAAATAATGACGAATTTGATTTAGTCGGTATCGGCCGAGCGTTATTGGTTGATCCGCAGTGGGTTAATAAAATTAAAACCAATGCGATTGATGAGATTAAGCCATTCAATAAAAAATCATTAATGTCGTTGAGTTAACACGACTTTTCTCCCGATTAAAACGCACTCCATTTATCAAAAGGTCACAATATGAATTTTGAATACAGTGAAAAAGTTCAAGGCTTAATTAATCAAGTTAGCCAGTTTATGGATGAGCATGTTTATCCGCATGAAGACGAAATGCATCAACAAGTTGCACAAGACCCATGGTCAACACCGCCGTTAATGGATGAGCTTAAAGCTAAAGCGAAAGCGCAAGGCTTATGGAATCTATTTCTACCGGTGGCTTATGGCAAATACAGTGGCGGGTTAACCAATTTAGAATATGCACCTTTAGCCGAAATTATGGGCAAAGTGATGTGGGCGCCAGAAGTGTTTAACTGCGCCGCGCCGGATACCGGCAACATGGAAGTATTAGCAAAATATGGTAGCGAAGCACAAAAAAAGCAGTGGTTAGAGCCGCTGCTTGAGGGCAAAATTCGCTCAGCCTTTGCCATGACAGAACCTGAAGTGGCCTCAAGTGATGCAACTAATATCGAATTAAGCATCGTGCGTGATGGTGACGAGTATGTCATTAACGGCCGTAAGTTTTACATTAGTGGAGCGTGTCGTAAGCAATGCGAAATCATGATCGTGATGGGCAAAACTGACCCTGACAATACCAATCGTTATATTCAGCAATCCCAAGTGCTCGTGCCAATGAATACTCCGGGGGTGAAAATGGTTAGGCCGATGCAAGTATTTGGCTATAACGATTCGCCAGAAGGCCATGCTGAAGTGACCTTTACCGATGTACGTGTGCCAGTTGACAACATTATTGTTGCCGAGGGCAAAGGTTTTGAAATTGCGCAAGGTCGTTTAGGCCCTGGGCGTATCCATCACTGTATGCGTTCAGTGGGTATTGCACAGCGTGCATTAGATTTAATGTGTCAGCGTGTGAGCGAACGAATTGTATTTGGTCAACCGATGATCAAACAACAATCTGTGCGTGAAGACATTGCCAAGTCGGCTTGCCAGATTGAACAAGCGCGTTTAATGACCTTAAAAGCAGCGCAAAAGATGGATACCGATGGTAATAAAGCGGCTAAAGACTTAATTGCGATGATTAAAATTGTTGCTCCGAGCATGTCACTTGATGTGATTGACCGTGCCATTCAATGCCATGGCGCGGTGGGTGTCAGCCAGGATACCTTTTTAGCGCATGCATGGGCCGGTCAGCGTACGCTTCGTTTAGCGGATGGTCCAGATCAAGTACACATGATGCAACTTGGGCGTGATTTAGTAAAAAAAATCAGTCAATAAACCATCATTAGGCCGACATACGCTGGGGCGTGTCGGCCTATTTAATTGAGCAAACAAAATGTTGTTTATATAGCGTCATTAGCGCATCAGCGACATTAATCTAACAATAAGAGTATTGCTAAATGCCACATACATTTTCTATTGATAATGAGCAGCTTAGTGCTTATTTACAGCAACATGTTGACGGCTTCATTGGGCCAATCACACTTGAAAAATTCTCTGGTGGTCAATCTAATCCTACTTATAAAGTCACGGCACAATCGGGCGTGTATGTACTGCGCCGTCAACCGCCAGGTAAGTTATTAAAATCTGCCCACGCTGTAGATCGTGAATACCGAGTCCTTGCTGCGCTTAAAGGCAGCGACGTACCGGTAGCTAAGGTGTATCACCTTTGTGAAGACATCAATATTATCGGCTCCATGTTTTATGTGATGGAGTTTTGTGATGGCGCCGTGTATTGGAGTGCATCACTAGCCGAAATTCATTCAAATGAGCGCCGCGGTGCCATGTACAGCGAAATGAATAGGGTACTTGCAGCATTACACAGTGTTGATGTCGATGCCGTTGGTTTAAGCGATTATGGCAAAGCCGGTAGCTATTTTGAACGTCAATTGGGCCGTTGGGTATCGCAATATCACGTCACCGAACTTCAGCCTATTCCAGCTATGCACAAACTGATTGAGTGGCTTGAATCTCATATACCCAATGATGATGGCAGAGTCTGTTTAGTGCATGGTGATTTTCGTTTAGACAACATGATGTTTGCTAAAGACAGCCCGCAGGTTATCGCGCTGCTTGACTGGGAACTCTCTACATTGGGTCATCCATTTGCTGATTTAGCGTACCAATGTATGCAACTGCGTATGCCTGCAGGCATGGGCACTATCGATGGTTTAAAAGATATTGATCGAGGCAGCTTAGGGATCCCTACAGAAGAAGAATATGTTGCACAATATTGTCAACGAATGGGTATAGATCGCATCGATAACTGGGCATTTTATCTTGCGTTTAGCTTTTTCCGCTTAGCAGCTATTGCTCAAGGTGTCGCTAAACGCGCAGCACAGGGAAATGCATCAAACGAACATGCAAACAAAGTGGGATCATTTGTGGAACCGCTAGCACAAATGGCATTACAGGTAATACATAGCGCAAAATAATCATAAAAAATACAACAAGACCATCAATTACAGGAGTTACTCGCATGGATCCATTATTAGACTTTACTGGCAAAGTTGCCGTTATTACTGGCGCAGCGCAAGGTTTTGGCAAATTACTTTCTCAGGAACTGGCCAAACGTGGTGCCAAACTCGTGATTAGTGACATTAATGAAGCTGGCGTACATAAGGTGGCTGACGATATTGCGGCCACTGGCGCCGAAGTGGTCGCGATGAAGTGCGATGTTTCTAAAGATGAGTCTTGTAAAGCGATGGTCGATACCGCGCTTGAATATTTTGGCCGTGTGGATATCGGTGTCAATAATGCCGGTATTGCCCATGAGTTTATGCCACTGCACATGATTGATGAATCGATTATGGACAGCCAATTTGCCATTAACGTCAAGGGTGTTCAATTCGGTATGCGCCATCAAATTGCACAAATGCTGAAACAAGGTGAGGGTGCTATTCTCAACGTAAGTTCGATGGCCGGCTTAGGCGGGGCAGCCAGAGGCAGTGCTTATTCAATGGCTAAGCATGCAGTGATTGGTTTAACCAAAACCGGTGCAGTTGAATACGGCCGCGACAACATTCGTATCAATGCCATTTGCCCCTTCTTTACGTTAACGCCTATGGTCACCAATTTTGCTGATGAAGAAAAACAAAAGAAAATGGCGCGCGGCACGCCTATGAATCGTTTAGGTGAACCTAAAGAAATCGTCGCAGTCATGTTAATGATGTTGTCGCCTGGCAACACCTACATGACGGGCCAATGCATCGCGGTTGACGGTGGTGTGTCTGCATTTTAAATCCCCGTTGCTTTGCTATTGTCAGTAGTTATTAGTCAGATTGACTGTGGTCATTGGATTGAGTTTTTATAAGATAAGAAGAGAATAATATGCCAGCTACATTAATGAATGAACGCGATCTCGAGTTTATGCTGTACGAACTGTTTGACAGTGAAGGGTTAACAAGCCGTGAGCGTTACCAGGATCATGATCGTCAAACGTTTAATGAAGTGATTAACACAGCGAAAACCATTGCTGAAAAACATTTTCTTCCTATTCGACAAAAGCTTGATACTGACCAACCGACTTTTGACGGCAAAAAAGTTCATATTCTGCCTGAGCTTAAAACTGCCATCACTGCGGTGATTGAATCGGGCATTGGTTCGGCCACTGCAGATTACGACTTAGGCGGCATGCAACTACCGCCTATTATTGCCAGTGCTGCAGGGGCGTTTTTAAGTGTCGCTGGCGGCGTGGGCATGGGTTACAACATGCTCACCACTGCCAATGCCAATTTGCTGCAAGCACATGGCAGCGATGAGCTTATCAATACCTGGGTAAAACCGATGCGAGAAGGCCGCTTTATGGGCACGATGGCCATGACCGAACCTGGTAGTGGCTCTGGACTGGGTGATTTGATCACCAAAGCGGTAAAAGCTGAAGATGGCACTTATCGTATTAGTGGCAGTAAAATTTATATCTCGGGCGGCGATCACGACTTAAGTGAAAACATTGTTCATTTAGTATTGGCGCGTATTCAAGGCGCTCCAAAAGGAGTGAAAGGGATTTCGTTATTTGTGGTGCCAAAGTTTTTACTTAATGACGATGGTTCTATTGGCAAAGACAATGAAGTCGCCTTAGCGGGGTTATTCCATAAAATGGGTGGCCGTGCGCAAACCTCTACCGCGCTGAGTTTTGGTGAACAAAATGGCTCAGTGGGTTACCTTGTTGGTGAAGAGCATTGCGGCCTCAAGTACATGTTCCATATGATGAATGAAGCCCGCATTATGGTGGGTACTGGTGCGGCAGTAATAGCCGTTGCGGGATATCAATACTCTGTTGATTACGCCAAAAACCGACCTCAAGGCAGATTACCATCATGCAAAGATCCATTATCACCGATGGTCAATATCATTGAACATGCTGATGTTAAACGTATGCTATTGGCACAAAAAGCCTATGCAGAAGGTGCTATGGCATTGGTGTTATACGGCACGCAATTAAGTGACGATTCACACACGGCAGATACTGAAGCGCAGCGACAATACGCCTATACACTATTAGATTTTTTAACTCCGATCATTAAAACCTGGCCATCAGAATACGGCCCTAAAGCAAACTCACTTGCCATACAGGTGATGGGCGGCCACGGTTACATAAACGAGCATCCCGTTGAAATGTTTTATCGCGATAATCGCCTTAATCCCATTCATGAAGGTACTACCGGGATCCAATCATTGGATTTAATGACCCGCAAAGTACCCATGAATAAGATGCAAGGGTTTAAGGCGACAATAAGCGAAATGATGAAAACCATCGATGAAGCTAAGCAACATCCTGGTTTACTTGAGTATTCGACTCAATTAAGTCAAGCGGTTGAAACCTTGACCACCACCACAGAAGCGGTATTAAGTGCAATGGCGACTAAGAATATCGATTTGGCATTAGCTAACTCGGTTAAATACCTTGAGTTATTTGGTCATGTTATCGTCGCCTGGTTGTGGTTAAAGCAAAGCATTGTGGCAACAAAAGCGCTCGCAGAAAAACCGCATCAAACGGATGTGCATTTTTATCTAGGTAAATTGCAAGCCGCTCAATACTTCTATCGATTCGAATTACCCGAAATTTACTTATGGTCAAACATTTTGATTAACACCGACAGCACCAGTTTTGACATGCAGAGTGAGTGGTTTTAATCGTACCGTGATGACAAGTGAGTATTGTTGATAGGTTAACTCATCATTAGTTAACGTATTAATGGTATATTTTAATGTTAAAAATGAAAGCATTACCTCAATTTAAGGTAATGCTTTTTTTATGCCTGCAATCCCTATCACCCACATACAAACTATTAGCTATGAGAATATCTAAGTATCAAAACTATTCATTTGTTTAATTGATAAACCCCAATTAGCATGAGTTATCGTATAAATTTCATTCATGGATCGTATTGCGAAAGCAAAAGGGGAAGGGAACATGCCAACAGTGATTAATCGTAACGAGATTGCTAACTACATCGGTCATCAAGCCGCGCCAACTGATTGGCATCAAATCAATCAACAGCAAATTAATCTTTTTGCTGACTGCACCCTAGATCATCAATTTATTCACGTCGATGAAGAAAAAGCCAAAGCCACACCTTTTGGCTCAACCATCGCGCACGGTTTTTTATCTTTATCTATGTTGTCGCATTTTGCAGAAGAATTTAGCGTGATTATTGATGGCTTCTATATGGGCCTTAATGCCGGTTTTGACAAAGTGCGATTCTTACAGCCAGTAACCGTAAACAGCCGTATCCGCGCACATGCTAAAACCCTGTCGATTGAAGAGAAAAAACCAGGACAATTTCGCATTTCAACAGAAGTGACCATTGAAATCGAAGGGGTTGATACCCCGGCGTTAGTGGCTGAGTGGATTTCAGTGCAAATGGTTAAGTAAATCGCCATATCAAGACATTATAACAACATTATTATCAGTATATTGGGGACATCAAGATGACAATCAGTTTTGCAGGAAAAGTCGCGATAGTAACAGGTGCGGGTAACGGATTAGGCCGCTCACATGCATTAGAGCTAGCTAGACGCGGCGCTAAGGTGGTTGTTAATGATTTAGGCGGTGCACGTGATGGTAGCGGTGCATCTTCAGCGGCATCACAAGAAGTGGTCGCCCTTATTGAAGCGATGGGCGGTGAAGCCATTAGCCATGGTGCGAACGTGGCTAACTTTGATGAAGTGCAAGACATGGTGCAACAAACCATGGACAAATGGGGCCGAGTCGATGTGTTAATCAACAACGCTGGTATTTTACGCGATAAATCGTTTTCAAAAATGACCTTAGACGATTTTAAAGTCGTTATGGATGTACATGTTATGGGCTCGGTTAACTGCACCAAAGCGGTATGGGAAATCATGAAACAGCAAAATTACGGCCGTATTGTGATGACAACCTCTTCAAGTGGCATGTATGGAAACTTTGGTCAGTCAAATTACGGCGCGGCAAAAATGGCCCTGATTGGTTTAATGAATACTTTAGTGCTTGAAGGTGCTAAAAATAATATTCACATCAATGCATTAGCGCCAACAGCAGGCACCCGCATGACCGAAGATTTAATGCCAGAAGAAATCGTTAAAGCCTTCGCACCCGAAGCGGTCACCGCGGGCATGCTGACCTTGTGTGATGATGACGCGCCTAATCGCTTTATTTTATGTGCTGGCGCCGGTGGTTATTCTAGTGCCAGTATTTTTGAAACCGATGGATGTTTTATTCCTACGGCAAAACAAAGCCCAGAAGCGGTACGCGACAATTGGGATAAATTAACCGCACAAGATAATCAAAAAGCTTTGGTTTCTGGCGCGCAACAAGGTGAAAAATTTATTATGAAAGCCATGGCATTCATGAAAGCGCAACAGCAATAATAAATTGATTAGATTATTCCGAGGTCACTGGGGTGATTTCGGTTGAGTGGTGTCATTGGATTGCAACAACACCACTCACAATGTGCATTAAACAAGATGCACTCTATATATAAAAGGAATTGTCATGAGAGAAGCTGTCATTGTATCCGCTGCACGTACGCCAATTGGTAAAGCCTACCGTGGTGCCTTTAATGATTTATCTGCACCGACATTATCTGCTGTAGCGGTAAATGCTGCTGTTGAGCGCGCGGGTATTGACCCAAATGAGATTGATGATTGTATTTTTGGTGCTGCGCTCACTCAGGGTAACCAGGGAATGAACTTTGGCCGTCAAGTGGCAATGGCTGCACAATTACCGGTATCGGTAGCGGGCATGACGGTTGACCGTCAATGTTCATCTGGATTAATGTCAATTGCGATAGCAGCAAACCATATTGTGGTTGACGGTGCCAAAGTGGTTGTCGCTGGCGGTTGTGATTCAATTAGCTTGGTACAAAACGATAAAATGAACATGAGTCGCGCCGTAGACCCTAGCGTAAAAGCTTATCGCCCCGCGATTTACATGCCAATGCTTGATACCGCTGAAGTGGTGGCTAATCGCTACGACATTTCACGCGAGCGTCAAGATGCTTATGCATTATCGTCACAACAACGTACCGCGGCCGCTCAAGTTGCTGGTAAGTTTGACGATGAGATTGTGCCTGTAACTTGTACTAAATTGGTGATGGATAAAAACACGGGTGACATTACCAAAGAAACGGTTACGTTAACTCAAGATGAAGGTAATCGTCCGTCGACCAATATTGAAGGATTAGCAGGCTTAAAAGCGGTTAAAGACAATGGCTCCATTACCGGTGGTAATGCATCGCAATTATCAGATGGTGCCGCGGCAGTAGTGGTGATGGATCGAGAACTTGCCGAGCAGCGAGGTCTTAAACCATTAGGCGCATATCGCGGTATGGTTGTGGCGGGATGCGAGCCTGACGAAATGGGCATTGGACCGATTTATGCCATTCCTAAATTACTCGAGCGCAACGGGTTAACAATGGACGACATTGGTTTGTGGGAAATCAATGAAGCCTTTGCCGTGCAAGTGATTTACTGCGCAGATAAATTGGGTATTCCTGCGGATAAGTTAAATGTCAATGGTGGCGCAATTTCAATTGGTCATCCATATGGAATGAGTGGCACACGCATGGTCATGCACGCGCTAATTGAAGGTAAGCGCCGTGGTGTTAAATACGTCGTCATCAGTATGTGTATTGGCGGCGGGCAAGGCGCTGCAGGGTTATTTGAAGTGTTGTAAATTGTGTGGAAGTTGAGTGTCATCATAATAATAAATCATTGCCGTAAATAACCTGATTTTTTAGGTTTTATTAGCATTATCATAATAATAGGGGACCGTATTATGGAAAAAGTTTGGCTTGAGAAGAGTTATCCACCTGGAGTTGAGTTTGAAATTGACCCTGATAAGTACAGCTCTTTAGCAGAATTATTTTTAAAGTATACCAAGTTATACGCGAGTAATACGGCGTTCATTAATATGGATGTAAGTATTACCTATCAACAGCTTGAGCAACAAGCGACTGACTTTGCGGCCTATTTACAGCATGATTTAGGGTTAGTGAAAGGCGATAAATTTGCCATTATGATCCCAAATCTATTGCAATACCCAATAGCCTTATTTGGTGCATTGATTGCCGGGCTAACCGTAGTCAATGTTAACCCGTTATACACACCCCGTGAGTTAGAACATCAACTAAAAGACTCAGGTACAAAGGGCATTTTGATTTTAGAAAATTTCGCTCACGTGCTGCAGGCTGTCATCAATAAGACCGATGTTAAGTATGTTGTCACGACCAGTGTTGGCGATCGCCTCGGCATGATTAAAGGTGCACTGATTAATGGTGCAATTAAACATGTTAAAAAACAGGTGCCCGCGTTTGATTTACCAAATGCGGTTAAATTTAATGATGCCATGTCTAAAGGCAGCAAACTTAAGTTTACTCCGGTTGCGGTTACTGGCGAAGACTTAGCCTTTTTGCAATATACCGGTGGTACAACAGGCCCATCAAAAGGCGCAATGTTAACGCACCGTAATATGGTTGCTAACCTTGAACAATCTAATGCCGTAACCAAAAACGTGTATGAAATCGGCAAAGAGTTTATGATCACTGCATTGCCGCTTTACCATATCTACGCGTTAACCTCTAACTGCTTAGCATTTTTACCCTTTGGTGGCACCAACTTGTTGATCACCAACCCACGCGATATGCCGGGCTTTGTTAAAGAGTTAGCTAAATACAAATTTACCGTCATTACTGGGGTAAATACTTTATTTAATGGTTTGTTACACACCCCAGGTTTTGATCAGCTCGACTTTAGTGCCTTAAAAATGGGCTTTGGCGGCGGTATGTCAGTACAGCGCCCAGTAGCTGAACATTGGGAGCGAGTCACTAAAAGTCGTCTTCTAGAAGGTTATGGCTTAACTGAGTGTGCGCCGTTAGTGACCATGAGTCCGTACAACCAGGAAAAATACAATGGTTCTATTGGACTTCCTGCTTCATCAACCGATATTCGCCTTGTCGGCGCCGATGGTGAAGATGTTGCCTTAGGCGAGCCTGGTGAAATGTGGGTAAAAGGGCCGCAGGTGATGAAAGGCTATTACAATCGTCAAAAAGCCACTGATGAAGTGTTAAAAGACGGTTGGTTAGCCACGGGCGATATCGCGACCATGGACGAAAATGGCTTCTTCAGAATTGTTGATCGTAAAAAAGACATGATTATTGTGTCTGGCTTTAACGTATTCCCCAATGAAATTGAAGAAGTTATTGTTGCGCATGAAGGCGTACTTGAAGCCGCTGCGGTGGGGATATCTTGTGATGCCACCGGTGAACGCGTAAAAGTGTTTATTGTGCGTAAAGACCCAATGCTGACTGAACAGGATATCTTTGATCACTGCGCAGAAATGCTAACCAACTATAAACGTCCTAAAATCATTGAATTTATGGACGAGCTACCAAAAAGTAATGTCGGTAAAGTGTTGCGTAAAGACTTACGCAGTAAGGCATAATTGATCAAATAGGGTCTGTTTTTGTGTCGGTTATTGCCAATACAATCACAGACCCATATTGAGCCAGTATGTGCTGGCTCAATGCCCTTTACGCTAATCAACATGCGTTTTCTTGAACGAGCAGATTAATTAACGCAATGAGTATTCAAGTGTCAATTCTCAATCTTATAAGAGTCAGAAATAATTCAATATGTTAGAAATTTATGCCGGTGATACGGCGTTAAAAACAATACAACAAGATGGTTTTTCTCCTGAGCTATTTAGCTCTTTTTTAGGTGCCAGCGGTGGGCCAAAATGGTTTACCTTATTTGGCTTAGACAAATATTTATTTGGCGAATTCTTTAAAGGCAGACAACAACCATTAAACCTTATTGGCTCAAGTGCAGGGGCATTTCGAGCGGCGTGTTTTGCGCAAAACGATCCCGTTGCAGCCATAGAACGTTTGGCTAAAAACTACAGCGAAACCGTGTATTCTGATGATAAAAAGCCGCAACCATTAGAAATCACTACAAAAGCATTCGAATTACTTGAAGTGTTATTTGGCGCAACAGGCGCAGATGAAATTATCAATAATCCCATCTTTAAAGCACATTTTATCGTGGCGAAATGCAATGGTCTTGTGGCATCAGAAAGTAAATTAAAACAGGGTGTGGGTTTAGCCAGCAGCTTTGTGCGTAACGCCATGAGTCGCCCTTTACTCAAAAGCCAATATCAACGGTTTATTTTTCAGCATAGTCAAAGTGATTTAGTGATAAATGACCCTGATAATATTCCGACCACCGCGGTGAGCTTATCGGAGCAAAATATCAAGCGCGCCTTGTTAGCGTCAGGATCTATTCCGATGGTGATGCAAGGCATTAAAGACATTCCTGATTGTCCTTCGGGGATGTATCGTGATGGCGGGATTATTGATTATCACTTTGATTTTGATATTCAAAATAAAGGCTTAACCCTATACCCGCATTTTAGTTCAACCTTAAAAGCGGGGTGGTTTGATAAAAACCTGTCACGAAAGGTGAGGCTGCAACACTACGATAAAACCGTTTTATTGTGTCCATCGGCAGAGTTTGTGGCGTCGTTACCGTATCAAAAAATTCCAGATCGCAGTGACTTTGTTGAAATGAACCCAGCGCAGAGGCTTAAATATTGGCAACAAGTGTTTGTCGAAAGTGAAAAGCTAGCACTGCATTTTAACCATTTTTATCGTAATCAAACAATCAACAGCATTAAACCGATTAATCAACTGCACGAATAATAACGTGTTTAGATGACTGGGTTTAGATGACTGGGTTTAGAGACTGGGTTAGTTAGCAGCTTAGTGACTATTTTAGTTCAAAGGCTTAACCATATTTACATCCTTAATCAGTTAGACATGAAGCAACAAATAAAGATAACAATAGCGCCATAGACGGCCACACAATCATCGACAAAGAGAGAAACACATGAGCACATTTACCGCAATCAATCTCATCGCCCGTCCTCAAGGTGGCCCAATTGGCCCAGAATTATTTGAAATAGTGCAAAAGCCAATGCCAAGCGTGGGTGAAGGCCAGTTTTTAGTGAAGCAAAACCACATGTCATTAGACCCTGCGATGTTTGGTTGGATGAGTGCTGACACCGAGAGTTACATTCCTCCGGTTGCACTGGGTGAGGTGATGCGCAGTTCTGGTATTGGTGAAATAGTGGAAAGTCAGCATCCTGATTTTGCCGTTGGCGATCGAGTGATGGGCATGATGGGCTGGCAAGAATACGTGTTAAGTAACGGTGCCGGTTTAAATAAAGTGACCGCCCCTTTACCGGATGAAGCCGTGTTATCGGTGTTTGCATTGCCTGGTTTAACGGCCACTCAAGGTTTATATGGCGTTGGTAAGCCGCAAAAAGGCGAGACCATTGTTGTTTCTGGTGCAGCAGGCTCGGTGGGCTCTATTGTGGGTCAGCTGGCCAAAGCTGATGGCTTAACGGTTATCGGTGTGGTCGGTAGCGATGAAAAAGCAGATTGGATTGTCAATGAATTAGGTTTTGACGGTGCTATCAATTATAAAACAGATGATATTGCAGCAAAATTAGCTGAATTAGCGCCAAAGGGTGTTGATGTGTATTTTGAAAATACCGGGGGGCCTATTCAGCATCATGTCTTTGCCAAAATGAATGCGCATGGTCGTATTGTGGTGTGCGGCATGATAGCCGATTACCCTAAAGCGGTACCTGATTTAGGCCCAAATTGGATCCAGGTAATTAAAAAGCGTTTGATTATTCAAGGTTTCACTATGCCTGATCACTTTGGTGACGTACCGGCATTATTACAAAAATTGACACCGTATGTGATGAAAGGGCAAATCAAGCATCGCGCCCATGTGTTAGACGGTCTTGAGTCTGCCATTAGCGGCTTGAACTTGTTCTTTACCGGCGACAATAAAGGCAAGCTTATCGTTAAGCTTTAGTCATCATCAATACGCAGCGCTGAGCACGTCATTCAATGTTCGGTGCTGCCACATCACTTTATTCCAAGTCAGGCGATATATATGAGCGACATCAAAACCCATTATAGAAATTGCAATATTTGCGAAGCCATGTGTGGCTTGGAAATTAACTATCAAGACCAGCAGATTATTTCAATTAAAGGCGATCAACTCGACCCATTTAGTCAGGGCTATAATTGCCCTAAAGCGCTCGCGTTAGAAGACTTTTACACTGATAAAGACCGATTGAAAACTCCGATTAAACGCACTGAGACTGGCTGGCAAGCCATCAGTTGGGATGATGCATTTACTGAAATCGTCGACAAATTCAAACATATTCAGCAGCAACACGGCAAAAATGCATTAGCGGTGTATTTAGGTAATCCTAATGCCCACAGTTTAGGCAATGCATTATTCCTTAAGCCGTTCATGAAATCTCTTGGCACCATAAACCGCTTTAGTTCTGCCTCGGCAGATCAATTACCACATCATGTTGCCGCTAACTTTATGTTGGGTGCAGGTATGTTAATCCCGGTGTCTGATATCGATAGAACCGATTTTATGTTAATCATTGGCGGCAATCCTGTTGTCTCTAATGGCAGTATGATGACTGCGCCTAATGTGATTGGACGATTAAAAGCCATTCAAAAGCGTGGCGGTAAAGTGGTGGTGGTTGACCCGCGCAAAACCCGTACCGCAAAAATTGCCGACCAACATGTATTTATTCGCCCTGAAAAAGATGCATTTCTGCTGCTTGCTCTCATTCATTGCGTGTTTGCTGCTAATAAAGTCAATTTGCGTCATTTAAGCGATAAGGTTGATGGGTTGGGTGATATCGAAAATCTAGTTAGCGCCTATTCACCAGAAATTGTCAGTCCATTTGTCGGCATCGATGCTGAAGTTATCCGTACGTTATCAGCAGATATGCTGGCTGCCGATTCGGCCGTTTGTTATAGCCGCATGGGCGCATCAACTCAAACTTTTGGTGGCATTTGTTTGTGGCTCACCAATGTACTCAACATTATTACCGGTAATTTTGATCGCGAAGGTGGTGCAATGTTTCCACAGCCTGCCTTCGATTTACTGCGTAATCATCAACCTGGGCACAAAACCTCGTTTGGTCAATACCATTCTCGCGTGCGCAAATTACCGTTTTTTAATGGTGAGTTTCCGGTGGCGACTTTAGCAGAAGAGATCCAAACACCTGGAGAAGGGCAAATTAAAAGTGTGATTACTGTTGCAGGTAATCCAGTGTTATCCGCACCCAGCGGCCATAAATTGGCTACGGCATTTAGTGAGTTAGATTACATGGTATCGATTGATATCTACCTTAATGAAACCACAAAATACGCTGACATTATTTTACCCGGCACGACAGGTGTCGAGAACTCACACTTTGATATTTTCTTTAATTCATTCTCAGTGAGAAACACGGTTAAATATTCAGCGCCGCTATTTGAAAAACACAGCGATCAACGCAGCGACTGGCAAATACTCAAAGAGATTTCAGCGCGGATGCTTAATGTGCCTGCAGACGATCCAATACAGCAGGTTACGCCTGAAATGATATTGGATATGGAGCTTAAAAAAGGCCCATATGGTCAGCAAGGCATGAGTTTACAAAAGTTAATTGATAATCCACATGGCATTGATCTTGGTCCGCTTATGCCGTGTTTATCTGAACGGATTAAAACCGCGAACGGCAACATCGATTTATTCCCCGCGGTTTATCAAGACGATTTACCGAGATTACACGCTGTCATGACGCAAACCGCTCGTGATAATCAATTTCCATTTGATTTAATCAGCCGTCGTTTAGTGAAAAGCCACAATACCTGGACCCAAAATTCTGAGCGATTAATTAAAGGTAAAAATCCTTGTACTTTAGAAGTGCATCCTCTTGATGCAAAACACTTAGGCGTTGCACAAGGGCAAGTGGTTACAGTAACTTCCGCTGTTGGTACAATAAACATCGAAGTGGTGATTACCGATGATATTCAACCAGGCGTCGTTACCATGCCGCAAGGTTGGGGTCATAATCAGCAAGGTACTAATATGTCTGTTGCCGCGACACAACCGGGTGTGAGCATTAATGATTTAACGGATGCTGCCAGAGTTGATATGCTCACAGGTAATGCGGCATTTAATGGCACACCAGTGGCAATTAGTGTTGCTTAACGCTAACAAAAAAGCGTTGAGTCAATGTTAATGAGTACTAGGAATGGGCACCTAGGAATGAGTTGAGACACGTTTATTGAGCCACCATCGTCTACAAGCATTTTTTACAAATAAGTTGCCAAGAACAACGATTAAATAAAAAGGTTAACCATGTTTAAAAGTACACAAAACTACATCGCATCAAACGAACTTACGTTAGCGGTCAATGCAGCTATTGCACTTGAAAAACCGTTACTGATTAAAGGTGAGCCAGGTACCGGTAAAACTCAGTTAGCAGAAGAGTTAGCGCGTTCGCTCAATTGTAAATTATATCAATGGCACATTAAATCGACCACCAAAGCGCAGCAAGGCCTTTACGAGTATGACGCGGTATCGCGATTACGCGACAGTCAATTGGGCGATGCCAAAGTGCATGACATTGGCAACTATATCGTTAAAGGCAAGTTATGGCAGGCGTTTGAAGAAGAACAGAGACCGATTTTGTTAATTGATGAAATCGATAAAGCCGACATCGAATTTCCAAACGACTTATTGCAAGAGCTTGATAAGATGGAGTTTTATGTTTATGAAACTCAGCAAGTGATTAAAGCTAAACAACGACCGATTATTATCATTACCTCAAATAATGAAAAAGAGCTGCCAGATGCTTTTTTACGTCGTTGTTTTTTCCATTACATTAAGTTCCCTACCAAAGCGGAAATGGAAAAGATTATCGACGTGCATCATCCTGACGTTAAACAAGCCCTGTTAAGCCAGGCATTAGACGTATTTTTTGATTTACGCGACGTCAATGGCATTAAGAAAAAACCGTCAACATCAGAGCTCATTGACTGGTTAAAGCTATTAATCTCCGATGATATTTCGCAGCAGACCTTACTTGATAAGCAATCGGACATTATCCCCTTGTTTGGTGCATTGCTAAAGAACGAACAAGATGTGTCATTGATTGAAAAGCTGGCTTTTATGAGCCGTAGAAACAGGTAGTAAGCCGTGTTTATTGATTTTTTCTTGACCCTAAAAAAGCACAAAGTCCCGTGCAGTTTGCGCGAACTACTTGACCTTATCGCCTTGCTTAAAAAAGGCGTGGTGTTTGCTGATGTTGAAGCGTTTTATAACCTAGCCAAAATCGTCATGGTTAAAGACGAAATCCATTACGACAAGTATGACAATGCCTTTGCAGAATACTTTAAAGGCATAGAAAGCATTGATATTTTTGATCATATTCTGCCAGAGGATTGGCTTCGTAAAGAATTTGAAAAAAACTTAAGCCAAGAAGAAAAAGATCAACTCAAAGCGCTTGGTGGCCTTGAAGCGTTAATGAAGACACTTAAAGAGCGTTTAGAAGAACAAAAAAAACGCCACGCTGGCGGTAATAAATGGGTAGGTACAGGCGGCACATCGCCTTTTGGTGCTTATGGCTATAACCCAGAAGGTATTCGAGTTGGTCAGGATAAAAACCGCAATAACAGCGCGGTGAAAGTGTGGGACAAACGTGAGTTTAAAAACTTTGACCAGGACCGTGAGCTCGGTACCCGCAATATCAAATTGGCCTTAAAAAAGTTACGCAAATTTGCTCGCACAGGCGCCAGTGAAAAGCTTGATATCAATACTACGATCCGCTCAACCGCGCAAAATGGCGGCTTACTCGATGTGCACATGGAGCCAGAACGTCATAACGCAGTCAAAGTGCTGATGTTTTTTGATATTGGCGGCTCGATGGACGATTACATTCATACTTGCGAAGAGTTATTTTCGGCCGCGCACAGTGAATTTAAGCATTTACGTTTTTTCTATTTCCATAACTGTTTATATGAAAAAGTATGGCAAGACAATAACCGCCGGTTTGACAAAACCATTGAACTCGATGAAGTGTTACGCACATTCTCATCTGACTACAAAGTGATTTTTGTCGGTGATGCCACCATGGGACCTTACGAGATAATCGCGAAAGGCGGCAGTGTCGAACATTGGAATGAAAAACCCGGTATAGAGTATTTGAATCGTTTAATCGGGCATTTTAATAAAGTCGCCTGGCTTAATCCTCAGCCAGAAAACTATTGGCATGTTCATCAATCTATTTCGATTATTCAAAAACTGGTTAGCGACAAAATGTATCCGTTAACTGTAGATGGCATAGGCCGCGCCATTAAAGATCTCAGTTAAAAGAAAGATTGTTGTTCACTTAATGAGTTTGGCGAACGGCTCGACTATTGAACGAAGCGAACGACACTACACGACAACATCACTTTACGCTCAACTTAGTGATAATTGATAAAAACACTTAAACAGGAAGGTCAATCATATGGATTTTTTACGCACCGACGACAGTTGTTTTACCAATTTGCCTGATTATCATTTTAACGCCAATTACTTAACGGTTGACGACGCTGAAGGTGGCCAGCTAAGAGTCCATTATGTTGATGAAGGCCCTAAAGAAGCTGCACCTATACTATTACTTCATGGTGAACCTACCTGGAGTTTTTTGTACCGTAAAATGATCCCCATTTTAGTGCAGGCGGGTCATCGGGTTATTGTGCCTGATTTGATTGGCTTTGGCCGTTCAGACAAACCGACAAAACGCTCAGATTATACCTATCAGCGCCATGTCGACTGGATCACTTCATTGATGTTACAGCTAAACCTCAGTGATATGACTTTAGTGTGTCAAGACTGGGGCGGCTTAATTGGTTTACGATTAGCGGCAGAGCACAGTGAACGTTTTGCGCGAATAGTTGCAGCAAACACCATGTTGCCTACGGGCGATCATCAACCTGGAGAGGCTTTTCTCAAATGGCGTCAATATTCACAAGATGTTGATATATTCCCAACGGGCAGCTTAATTGACCGAGCTTGCGTATCGACACTGACCGACGAGATTATCGCCGCGTATGATGCGCCATTTCCTGATGAACGTTACAAAGAGGGCGCGCGTCAGTTTCCTTTACTTGTGCCAATCACCCCAGATGACCCCGCAGCAGATAAAAATCGTGCAGCCTGGAAAGTGTTATCACAATGGCAAAAACCATTTTTAACCGCTTTTAGTGACTCAGATCCTATTACCAAAGGCGGTGACGCCTTAATGCAAAAGCTCATTCCCGGCACTCAAGGACAAAAGCACACCACCATAGTCAGCGGCGGACATTTCTTACAAGAAGATAAAGGCGAAGTGTTAGCCGAAGTCGTTGTGCAATTTATTGCTGATAATCAATAATGCCTGAGTGACAAGTGACAAGTGACAAGTGACAAGTGACAAGTGACAAGTATGACATAAGATAATGTCAGTAATTCACTTTAAGGAGCCAATATGTTGTATCACGGAATATCGATTATGTTGGCCCCTGTACTTGTTTTACAAGGCCTCAAAGTGCGCCGCACCACGCCAAGACTTGCCGAACCAGAAGGTGAACGTGTCGGTCAAACCGGATCAAATCCTCAGTTAAGCTTATTGATTTTAGGTGACTCTGCCGCAGCGGGGGTTGGGGTGACAAACCAAAGTCAGGCGTTACTTGGTCAGGTGCTTGAGCAATTAAGCCCAACATTAGATGTTAACTACGCCTTGTTTGCTAAAACAGGTGCAACCACATCAACTACGTTGCAAGCGCTCAATGAGCCGATTGATCCCACTCATCCCATACTCGCTCAAGAGCATTATGATGTCATCGTCACCTCATTAGGGGTCAACGATATCACTTCATCGGTGAGTTGTGATAAGTGGCTTTTACAGCAACAGGCATTGTTTACATTGCTTAAAAAGCGCTTCACACCTAAACAAATTTTAGTCACAGCATTGCCACCTTTAGGGCTGTTTCCCGTTTTGCCAAATCCATTACGGTGGAGTTTAGGCAAACGTGCTAATCAATTTAACCATGGTTTACAGCAATTATTACTCACGCTAAATCAACAACAGAACAATCAAAGTAGTCAATTTACTATGATAAAACTGCCGTTAGACAACCCACAACCCGAGTTAAGCATGCTCGACTTTATGCGCCAGGTCATGGCCAGCGATGGATTTCACCCAGGCGCACCGATTTACAATGCATGGGCAAGCTTAGTGGTAGAGCAGATAGTGGATGGTGTTGTTGCCCCAAGATGTGTTTAAACATATGTTTAGGTTATGGCCTGCGGCCACTAACGTCGTGGCGCTTCGCCCACACCAGAGCAAAGGGGTAAAGCGCATTCTTGTTCATAAATCAGCCTTTGCAAACCCTCAGCGCCTCAGACGAAAAATATTAGAAAACGTATCATTTTCGATGGTGATCGCCCAGCATTAAACTTTATCTGTATCTGGCTTATAAATGTCGGATACATATCCAGTGTCAGTCATGCTTTCCACCTTTATGTAGTGTGTACTGTAAATAAAAACAGTTGTAATGGTTTTTGACGTGTTTTTAAGTTGAATCGGCTAATATGTAAACTAAAGTAGTATGAATAATAAATCACGAATTTTGTAATCTATTGAAATTAAATTGTTTTTATTTTTTGTCGAATCTTGAATCCACTTTTAACGTGCAAGCCCGCTTTTATTTGTCAGTGGAGTTAAATAAAACGGCTTTACATCAATAAGATACTAAATGTAGGATGATATTAATCAATAAGTTAAAGGGCCGACATTATAGGGCGAGCCCTTCAATAAGCGTTAGCAATATATGGAGCATTACTTGAAATCGGATTACATGTTGCAAGTCGCAAATGAAATTGGAGTTGTCAAAGATAACCCTCGTTTACTGATAATTGTCTCACATTCATTTATTGAAATGATGATAAAAACATTGCTAGAGCATCATGTTCCAGATTTATTGTTAAAAAACCATAATCAGCGTTTAGAAAAACTTAAAAAAGAAGCTGTTATAGATGAGTTTCAATTTGAATTATATGACTGGTTTAGAGAGTTAAGAAATGATGCTGTTCATACGCCAATTTTTAATCTAAAGGACTCAGATTTTGAAAGGTTGAGTGGTTTAGTAAAAAAAGAACAACTTGGTGTTGATTGCTTCCATAGTTTTTCTTTGAAATTAATAGCAGAATTATGGAATAAAAATTTAGCCGTACTCGGACCAGAGCACTTAAAAAAATATTGCTAATAAGGCGTTTAAACGGAACTAAAACAGTGGGTTACGTTTCGCTTCGCTACACATTATAACCCGCAATTTTAGTCCGCTTAACGCGGTGTTATGTTGCTATCAACAATGGAGTATTTAATGATACCTGAACACGGACAAGAGAAATTCCAATGTCCACACTGTCAAACAGTTGCGACTCAACGTTGGTTTAGCTTGAATAACGCAAGTACTATTGCAAACGATATACTCCATCACATTTATATGGACTATAGAACTGGAATTAAAGATTTCTACCAAACAAATTTGAAATCGTTCTTAGAAAACGTGGAACATGACTTCAGAAGGAATTTCTCTTCATTTGTTCCTACTGGATTTTCAGTATCAACGTGTTCATCGTGCGAAAAGTTCAGTGTGTGGGTAAATAAGGAAATGAAATACCCAAAGGTAATATCACTTTCTCCACCTAATTGCGATTTAGATGAAGATATAAAAGTGTTATATTTTGAAGCCTCTAGCATCCTTAATGATTCTCCTAAAGGCGCTACAGCTTTACTGAGATTGGCACTTCAGAAGTTATTAAAGCAGGTTGGAAAAAGCGGAAAGAATATCAATGCGGATATTAAGGAACTTGTTGCTGAAGGTCTTAGTCCTAAAATACAGCAAGCATTAGATTTGTTAAGAGTCGTTGGAAATAATGCTGTTCACCCTGGTCAAATTAATCTTGATGATAATGCTGATATAGCTCATAAACTATTTGGGATCTTAAATTTTATAGCTGAAGAATTAATTACAAAGCCGAAAGAATTGGAAAGTCTATACGCTGACTTAATTCCAACTGATACTCAAGAGCATATTAAGCAGAGAGATAAAGCTTAACCGCAACATAATCGGGTAGCCGGAGGGATCTAGCCTCCAGCCCCCACACTACCCTGCATGCGGCTCCGCACAGGGCGGTTCATTTAGAACTCCTAACTGACTTTCTGGTTAGGATAATGAACTGCGATCCATCCATCTCTTAGTGAATATAATCCTGCTTTCTTCAGATATTCATTACTCAGCGCTTGCTGTATCCCTGGTGTTTTCGAACTTCGCCATGGACCTTTGCTTGTGATCCCACAAGCAACAGCGGCTTGGATCCTGACGCCACGCTTAAGTAAATTCTGTACCTTGGTCCGTGGTTTTCGCCACTGACGCCAGTAGCACATACGAACACGACGACGAATCCAATGGTCTAAATCCATACACCCTTGATAAGCGTTGGCTATGCCAAAGTAGTTGATCCAGCCTTGCATGTATTGCCGCGCTTTAAACAGCTGATAACTCATACTCACGCCCCAGTTTCGGTTCGTTAATCGTCTCATCTTTTGTTTGAAAATGTGTAATGTTTTAGCATGCCACTGGATCTTGCCTCGGTTAAATGTAAACCCAAGAAACTTGCTTTGACCTACCTTAACCACTTGGCTTTTCGGTTCATTAACGGCCAGTTTTAGCTTAGTGGCCAGATATTGAGTAATGCTCTTGAGTACCCGCTCTCCTGCTCGAATAGACTTTACCAAAATCATGAAGTCGTCCGCGTAGCGGGCGAATTTATGCCCTCGGCTTTCCAGCTCTTTATCCAGACTCTCTAACATAATGTTAGAGAGTAATGGCGAGAGTGGGCCGCCTTGAGGCACACCTTCAAAGCTTGCTTCAAATTGGTCATTGACCATCACCCCTGCTCGTAGGTACTTACCGATAAGCGCTAATAGGCGCTTATCCTGTACTTTATTCCTTAGTTGAGTCATCAACAAATTTAGTGGGGTCAGTGTAAACTTTATGTCATTGCACTAAATCCGAAGCTCTAACACACTTTTGTCCAAAAACGAGTTGTTCTTAGCTTTCAAATGCCAAAATTCAACTCTGAACTTGAGGCCGTTGAAGAAAATGACGTGAGCCCAGACATGGATGTCTGGCTAGCTTTAGAGGGAAAGGGACGCCCCATCTGAAGCGTTAGCATTTTCGAATAAGGCCGAGGCCGATTCCAAATAGAGTTAAAAGCTTGATAGATTTCCGTCGCAATTTTTTCGCTGCTGTTGTTTGGTGAAAAAGCGAAAATGTTGCCGGAACGGCAGGGGTGATCCAAGAGGGGATTGCTGTTGATCCCCTTTTGGCCTGTGCAGGGTGGAACCTTGCGATCTTACTTCAAACGAAGTTTGAAAATTCAATTTAGTCAGTTCAGGGTAAACTTTTATAAAATAAAACCTTCCAACCCGCTTTTCTCCTAATGTAATATTCGGTATGTCAATTAAGTCTAGGACGCGAATTATTGGTTTGATTTTGTAAAGTCTGCAGTTCACGCATATCTTAGCCAAAACTAAAAGCAAAAAAACACCTGGGTCCCGGCTCAACAGCACTGCCGGGACGACGAGAAAGAGGTTAGTAATTTTCTATCATCTACGAGATATGGCTTAACGTGCTGTTACTGTTTAGTATAACTAATCCGATACACTGCATTGGCAAAGTCATCTGATACTAAAATAGAGCCGTCTGTTAAGGTCATTACATCAACAGGGCGGCCCCAGCTTTGTTCGCCGTCAAGCCAGCCGGTAGCGAAGGGTTGATAGTCGATCACCTTATTTCCTTCAAGGACCACTTGCATGATGCTATAACCGACTTTGTTCGTGCGATTCCACGAGCCGTGTTGGGCAATGAATATTGAATGGTGATATGTGGTTGGGAATAGTGTCCCTTGATAAAACTCCATGCCTAATGCCGCAACATGAGCGCCTAAGGTTAATGCCGGAGGTGTGTTCAGTTTGGCGGTTTTGGTGTTGGAAAAATCAGGATCGCTAATGTCAGTGTTGTGTAAATAGGGAAAACCAAAGTGTTGCCCAGTTTGAGTGACATGATTAAGTTCATCATCGGGTAAATCGTCGCCCATCATGTCACGGCCGTTATCGGTAAACCATAAATCGCCGGTAACGGGGTGAAAATCAAACCCAACGCTATTACGCACACCTTTAGCGACAATAGTAGTTTGTTTGGTGTCGATATTGAGTTTTAAGATGGACGCGAAAGGCAGCTCACTTTCACACACATTACAGGGTGCGCCCACGGGAATATACAAGTGTCCATCTGGCCCAAAGGCAATGAACTTCCAACCATGATGGGCTTTATTGGGCAGCTTATCGTAAACCAACTCAGGCGTTGGAATATTCGGTAAGCTGTTTTCAATATTAGGGTAACGCCAAATTTTATCGACTTCAGCCACATACAAACTGCCATTATGAAATGCTAAACCTGATGGCATAAACAAATCTTTAGCGATAACGATTTGTTTATCGGCTTTATCATCATTATCACTGTCAATAAGTGCATAAACATTGCCAGCCTTGCGGCTGCCCACAAATACCGTGCCTTTGTCGCCCAGCGACATTTGGCGTGCGTTTTCGATATTTTCAGCGTAAATATCAATACTAAATCCCTGTGGGAGTTGTATTTTCTCTAACGGTAACGCGAACACAGAAAAACTTAATCCCAAGCCACAGGTTAGGGCGGTTAACAATGTCGTAGGCTTTATCATAGCTATTCCTTACTCCTTACTCCTTATTCCTTACTGCTATTTAATCAACACTGTCTCTCGCGTGTTACCAATCTTTAATCATCTCTTTGACCATGGCCGCGGTGTTTTCAGGTTGCTCTAATGGGAACATATGGCCGCCATTAGGCAATGCGATTAATTCAATATCATTGAGTTTGGCGAAACGCACAAAATGTTTAATCGGGAAGATATTGGTTTTTTCGCCATAAATCAGCTTTGCAGGTACGGTTAACTTGTTTTTGTATTTAACCAGGTTGGTCGGTAAATGCCTGAATATGTCTGCTTCTACTGCAGGAGAGAAAGTCAGCTCAAGGCGTTTATTGCGCAGCACAACACTGGATGTTGCATAGTCTTGTAAGCAACGTGGGTCGAAGTTTTTAAACAATGTTTTCTGTGAAAAATAATCAACTAAATTGGTGTTTTCTGGCCACTGGTTCTGTCTTGTTTTCGCTTTACCCGCTGGAGATAATTTATCAATATAGGGTGTACGTTTAATCACGTTGAGTAAGTGAGAAAATGCCCCCGTGACCACTGGCGGGTCTAACATCACTAACCCTCGAAACAGTTCGGGGTGTTGGCAGGCCGCAATAAATGAAATAACGCCGCCAAATGAATGACCCACACAAATCACGGGTTCCTGCTGCTTCTTTATAAAATCAACAAGTTCAGTGACAAGGTGTTGCCAGTTGCTATGAATAGGATATAGCGCATTGTGGCCAAATTGGTTATGAGCGACAGTACGATAATCTGCCTCAAATTCAGCCAGAAAAGTTTTATAGCTCCCAGCTGGAAAGCCATTAGCATGCACTAGGTTGATCAGTGGTTTAGTCATAATGTCTCTAATGGATAACGCACTTTTGCTATCAAATAAAATCACCCTAGAGTGTTTTGTTTGTATTTTTTGATAACAAACAGTGTGTTTAATCCATAATATTTAGAATATTGTTGTTGGGTTTATTTGAGCCAGTTCTTCGAATTCTGGCGTTCGATTTTGCGCTTTAGCTTTGAAAATTTCCATCATATCGTTTTGCGGTTGGAACATGCCACTTTGCCAGACAGACATATAATTAAGGCTGTCTGCAACGCTGTGATCGCGTGCATAGTTAATCATCTCTTTACAACCGGCTACCGCGAGGGGCGAACGAGAGGCAATGTCTTCTGCGATGGCAAGCACTGCACTGAGCATTGATGCGTGATCGTCAAATACTTGATTGACTAAACCAGCTTGTTTGGCTTCTGCCGCTGGCATTCTGCGACCTGTGTAGGCAAGCTCTTTGACTAAACCGATAGAGATAAGCTTAGGTAAACGTTGTAATGTCCCGACATCGGCGGTCATGCCGAGTTTGGTTTCTTCGATACTGAAAAAGGCATCACTGGTGCAGTATCGGCAATCGGCCGCGGTGACCATATCTACCGCGCCGCCAATACAACCACCTTGAATGGCCATTAACACTGGCATACGTACAGATTCTAATACCGTGAAGCAGTCTTGCAATTTAAGCACTAAACGGCGTAATTGCTCGTGTTTACGGCCTAACTCCATTTTATCTGCGCCAGTGTTGGCACTAAATACCGCTAAATCCATCCCCGCAGAAAAGTGCTTGCCGGTAGATGAAATCACAATAGCTCTTGCTGCCGACTGATTATTGATGTCGTGGATTACACTCGGGAATTCATGCCAAAAATCGACATTCATTGAATTTAACGCATCGGGTCTGGTTAAGATGATGTGCGCCACTTTGTTATTAATATCAACGCTTAAGGTTTTGTAGGTTTTTGGTGTGGTCATGTCTATGTCCTTATAGTTGTTTTTATCGTTCTAATGTTGGTTTAACTAGATTGCTAACAATTGTTAGCGCTTATTTACAGCGCGCTAGTTACAAAGTCAGGGTGATATTACGGTCTTCAATGATTGCAGCATCAAGCGCGGCCAATATTGTTTGCCTCATTTTGAGCTTAGTTCCGTGATGAGCGGTCATATTGAGGGTTTGCATGTGTTTTGCGACCATCATGGCAGTACTCATTAATTGATCTGGTTCAACTACGTTATCTAAGAAGCCCGCTTCAACGGCTGTTTCTGGGCTAAATAATTCTGCATTAATGACCGCGCGAGTAAGGTAGTGTGTTGGAATGCGATTACGGGCGATTTCAATGCCGGCCTGGTGCATTGTCATGCCTATAGCGACTTCGTTTAAACCAATTTTAAATTCACCAGCACAGCCTATTCGATAATCACAACTGAGCATTAGAAATGCACCTTTAGCGATTGCATGACCGCTGCATACACCAATAATAGGCGTTGGAAAGGCTAACATTCTGCGTGACAAGCTAGAACCGGCGGTGACCAGTGCTATAGCAGCCTCTGAGCTTTGCTTCATGGTCTTTAAATCAAAGCCGCCAGAGAATATACCTGCTTGACCGGTGAGAATTACCACGGCTGCTTGCTGCTCTGCAGCATCTAAAGCACTATTAAGTTGTTCAATCACTTCAGGTGATATGGCATTCACTTTGCCATTATTTAAGCTGATGATATGAACGTTATTTTCAATCGTTACGTTAACTAATTGCATACTTCACCTAATGTTTTTCACGTTATTGTTGTTTTTAAGCGATTGTTATTATGTGTTTTAAGTTGTTTTCACTCTGTTTCAAAGCATCTTAACCCTAGCTTTGGGCGATAGACGCCCTTAGCTGTCTAGCTTTGATGTATTTAGTGTTTAACATACCGACTAAAACGCTTGCCGTAAATAGCATGGTAAGCGTGTAAATGGCTGGTGTGAATGACATTTTATAATTAGCGAGCAGTGTAAGTGCCATAAACATTGATAACGTACTGTTTTGCAAGCCCACCTCAATGGTAATTGAAGTACGTTGAGCAAAGTTAAGGCCAAACCATTTACTCGAGTAATAACCCAACAGCATGGTTGAAATATTGAGGATAATAGACACGGGACCAGCTGCAATCAGTGCTGGGATAACAATATCCTGTTGAATATAAGTCAAAAAGATAATCAGTAAGGTTAAAAATAAAATACCGAAACGTGACACGTGCACTTGTGTGCTTTCTGCTAGCTTTGGCGCATATCGCCTGATTAACATGCCCACCGCTATCGGTACAATGGTGAGTTTCATTAGACTGATCATGGTAGCCATAATGGGTAACTGAAACTCGCTGCCTTCACCCATAAAGTGAATAAGCGAGAAATTGAGCACAACAGGAATAGTAAACACTGTGATTAAACTGGCGACCGCAGTCATGGTGACAGACAAGGCGACATCCGCTTTGGCCAAATGTGAAAACATGTTCGATGTCGTGCCACCAGGACATAACACTAATAGCATGACACCCACCGCATATTCAGGCTCTAATGGCATGATACTGGCCAGCGCAAACCCTATGATTGGAAGCAGTAAGAGTTGATTCGTTAACCCAATGGCTACCGCTTTGGGGTATTTTATGACGCGTTTAAAATCATTGACCACCAGCGACAAACCCATTCCCATCATAATCAAGAAGATACACACTGGAATAATTTGTGTGTTGACCAACGTTATCAGTTCCATATTGTCCATAATAACCTCTAGTAAAAACGATAAACCTTAGCTAATAAAGGTAAAAGCTAGGCAATAGTTAGGGAAAACATCCGTTTTAAATTTGTTTGTTTATTCATTAACAGGTCGCATTGCCAGCGCTATAACCTGGCTATTTGCACACACCATTTGGGTTAACGACGATACCCACCGAAGCATCGGCAGTACCTGCTAACACCGTTTGATAAACATCGTTAACTTGCTTGAGGTCGTGTATATGATGAGTCGAGATATTGCCCTTACAAAAGTCGATATAACCGAGCAATGCGAGGCTCATTTGTTTCATCGTTTCTGTTGTGCCCCAATCTTTACTGCGTTTTTTAAGCTGTGTCGGGGCAAAAAAGAATGTCGGCGTCGCGCCAGGAAGATTGGTTTCTGCACCTGCTTGGCTGATATCGATGTCGTTGTGATGTGTAGCCCCAATGCGACAAGAGTAGGTGAGCTGTGAACTAAAATGATGGTGAATAGCCGCTAAAGTGGTTTTACCGCCAGCCATGTCGACGAGTATTGATGCTACTGTTGGGTCTAGCTCGGTTATTTGTTGATAACTGATGACCTTATCGTAACAACCAAGTGACTCCACAAAGGCTTTATTCGCCTGTGAGGTGATGCCGATGGCGGGACGTTCACCCCGCTGTTTGATGCAGTAAGCAAGGGCAATACTGGTTTTACTTGATGCACTGGTAATCAGGTATTGTTTGGCAGCAAAATACTGGTTGTCGAACATAAAGTCGTCAACCAACCAGGATGTGGTCAATAATCCGCGCAATAAAATATCGTAGTCTTCGTTTTGCTCGCGATAAAAGGGATTAGCACCCACGCGATCGAAATGATTGTAAACCGGAGATAAGCCTTCTCTGCAAGGATTAACATCACTAAAACCATACTGCGAAACATGTCCTGCCAGAATAATCAGGTGGGTCGCCATAGGCATAAATCCCCACACTCGTTCGCCCACTAATATCTGATCGTTTTTTGATTTAATTACTTCGGCATAGCCCATCACGGGCAAGCGTCCCCAATGTTGAGGTTCATTTGACGGGAAAAAACGCCAATATCCTAAGGCATCACCGGCAATACCGTAGCTGATATTATTGGCTGTTAGCGCAAATTTATCGACCCGCAATAACACTTCGTTGTGCGCCATTGGCGTAGTGATATCGACATCGATCACCCGAGTGGTTTGGAGATCATTTTTGCTGACTTCAAATACCGCAGCACGGTTTGGTGTAAATTGAGTAGCCGTCATAAATTACCTTTTTGTTATTATTGTATTGAAGTTAAAAAATCACTTATTGCCTTATTTACTTCGTTGGGTCTTTCATGTTGGATCCAGTGACTGGTTTGAGAAAAGCGTTTAATGGTGCAGTTCGGCACATATTCAATTAAGCCATCGAGGTTTTCATTCACGAATGCCAAATCTTGCTCGCCCCACAGCACAAGAGTGGGCAGATTAATGCGAATATTAGGTATTTTTAGCTCTGAAGTGTGTTTAACCTGATCGCATGAAGAGACGTTGGTGTCATGCTTAACATCAGTCTGGGTGTCGTTACGCGCAAGTTGTGGCATGGCACGATAATATTGCAACATGCCATTTATCGCCCCCGGTTGTCGCCAGACTTGCCGATAGGCATCTAACACGTCAGGGGTAAAAATAGCCGGTTGTTGGCTCTGCATAATCTTATCGACTAAGTAACGGTAATCATCTTGTGTTAGTAGGTTTTCCGCTTCTGCTCCAATAAGCTCATGAATATAAGCACTTTTACTGCGCTGATTTGAGTTGTTGATCATCTCACGGGTAAAGGTACTCGGATGCGCTGCATTTAATATCACTAAACGAGTTAACAACGAGGCGTTAAACGCGGCTAACGGCCAGGCAATTGCGCCGCCCCAATCATGGGCAATTAAGGTTACGGGATGATTTGGACTTATCGCGCCAATAAATTTACCCATAAAGCCAATCAGGTTTGGCACGGCATAAAACGCGGCATCAGTGGGTTTGTCGCTAAGGTGATATCCGGGTAAGTCGGGTGCGATTACCCGATATTGTTGGCCGAAAAATGCCAGTTGTTTACGCCATGTTCCCCAATATTCTGGAAATCCATGTAAAAAAACTAATGTTTCAATCGGCTGAGATGCTTGAGGACTTGACTCAACATAATGAATGTTAACACCATCGACGTCGATATAATGATGCGCTAGTGACATATGCCATCTCCATACTGAATATAAACTGAGTCAAGTCGAGCCAAATAAAGTGGGTTATTCGAAAAAGGTAACCGCAGTGCCAAGTGCTTCACGTTCGGTACGGGTATTATTGACAAGTGCCGTGTCATCGGCGTAACCAAATGACATGCCAAATAGAATGCCGCGTTCGTCAGGTAGGCCTAAGATTTCACGAACGGGATCAGGGAATTGCCCCAGCGCGCCTTGCATACAATTAGACACGCCGTGTTCTGCCATAATTAACGATAACGTTTGCGCGTAAATGCCTAAATCGACGGCACCCATAATGTCTAAATACTTGTCCATGGTAAAAAACACCGCATGAGGGGCATCAAAAAATTGCCAGTTGCGTACCATCGCCATTTGACGGGCTTTTTTATCTTCGCGAGCGATACCGACTGAGCTATACAGCGCATTCGCTGAACCAAATTGACGATCGCGATGTACTCCTTGATATTGCGGTAACCAGTTGAAATCTGGGTTAGGTGAGGCGCCGCTCATCAAGGTTTCAATAAACTTGGTTTTTAGCTTATCTTTTGTCGCACCAGACACCACACACGGTTGCCAAGGTTGGACATTACAATTTGAGGGTGAAAGTTGCGCACTAGAAAAGATTTGTTTTAAGACATTGTCAGGCACTGGCTTGTCTTGAAATGCACGAACTGAATAACGGTTTTTTAAAATAGATTCTATAGACATAGTGACAACTCTTATTGTTATTTATCATTAAGGCTATACCTGTTTTTCAGGCATAAATGAGTTTCTTACGGTCAAAAATCTGTAACGTCGGCAATATGCTTACTGACGTTACAGACGGTTGGGTTAATTAAAACTGGTACGAAATGTTCGCGCCAAAAGTACGTGGTTGATTTGGGTACCCATTAAAGCTGCCCGCCTGAATTGGAGGTGGGAAGGCCGATAATAAATACTCATCATTGGTTAAGTTACGCACCCACAGTTGCAAACTTAGGCCATTATCGAAGGCCAAGCCTGTACTGGCATTAAACGTATTGACTTCACGCGAAAGAGATTCAGGGGTATTTTCGGCAACTTTAACATCGCTTTCGTAGAGATAATCTGTACGAACATAACCATCTGCACCATTAAACACTTCAAAGTTATAGACAATCCCGGCAGTGATACTCACTTCATGAATACCCGCAGGTTTTTCACCAGACAAATCAACTGGGCCGTCTAAACCAGATGCTCCTTCAAACGAGTCATAAATTGGATCAAGGAAAGTACCTGCCAATGTAAATGACCAATCGTCGGTTAAGTTATAATTTGAATCAAACTCGATACCTTTGGTGCTTTGTTTGCCCGCATTCGCTAGCACATATCCCGTACCAATAAAGATTGATGATTGGAAACCTTCGATAGTTTGGTCAAATATTGTTGCGTTAAACGAGCCATTTTCAAATTGGGTTTTAATGCCAATCTCATACACCATGGCTTCTTCAGGTGAAGCATAGCGGCCACCATAAACTTGATTCGGCAGTGCGATACCTGCGGTTTCTATTGCAGCCTGATCTGAAGCAAAAGGACTTGAATAACGCGATAAATTCCACGATGTGGCTTTAAAGCCCGTTGCTGCTGTTGCAAAAACGTTAATATTGTCATTGATTTCATAAGCCAAACGCATAGACCAAGTGGCTTTACTGTCATCGGACTCATTGTTTTCTGCCGCATTAGGCAAACCTAACATCGGCGGTAAAAATTGCAGACTTTCTAATACAGGTACTGCAGGAGCAAGTTGTGGAATGTTACCAATAGGCACACCATATAATGTCGGTACGGTGGCTAAATCAAGCGCAGAAAGCACATCGTTATGGTTTTGAGAAATGGTGATTTCTTTTTGGTCATTGGTATAACTCACACCAAAAATTGCCGTGAATTGGTCATTAATGTGGTAATCAAAACTGGCAAATAAAGAATACGCATCGTTGTCTTGTTTAAACTCTGAACTGACTGCCGTGTTACCTGAAAAAAATGTGCCAGCATCAAGACCATAAGCGCCTTCTACACCCGAGAGCAAACCTGGTGCGCCACCTGCTGACATGAGGACATCAAAGTAATTTCTCATGTCATTGCCGTAATACAACGTGTCGCCTGTAGTGACTTCTTCATGGAATATGAATGCACCAAACATCCACTCTAATTGACGTTCGTCCGTTGATGCGAGGCGAAATTCCTGAGTCATGGTATCAATGTCGGTATAGCCACCTTCGTTGAGAATATCCAAAGAGGTGTAATCAACATCATTCATAAAATCAGATTCGTTATTACGTACCGCACTGATTGAGGTAAATGAGTAACCGTCAAAATCAACATCCAGTTGCAGTGATACGCCGCCGTCTTTAACGTTGTTGATGGGGTCTGAGTTCAATGCTGATTTATATGCAAAAGAGCTGGTTTCGTCTAAATCCACTCCACCTAATGCCCGTACAGCACCGGTAGTTGGTCCATTGATTGAGTTTTCAACCGTACAACATGCCTCGTTTATTTTGCTGTAATCTGCGATTAAGCGCAGTTTTACATCTTCAGTCGGTTCATACAGAGCTTGTCCACGCACATTCCAACGATCTTTGTCGTTAATATCACCTAAACCCGAAACCGATTCTGTATAACCATCACGAGTATTAAAACCGCCCGAGACACTAAAGGCCAAATTATCGGTTATGCCATTGGTGTAATAACCTTTCATTACTCTTTGGTTAAAATTGCCAATACCCGCTTCAATTTTACCTTCCTGGTAATAGGCCGGCTCGCGTGTGCTGACACTAATGACACCTGCTGAAGCATTTTTACCAAACAAGGTACTTTGCGGGCCGCTTAATACTTCAATTTGTTGCAGTCTTGGTAAGTCACCAATTTGAGCTGCTGCGCGTGAGCGATAAACACCATCGATAAATACCCCAACAGAGGGCTCAATACCGGTGTTATTGGTACCATTACCAAAACCACGAATGGCAAAGTTAGTATTGGTTGAACGCTGTAATGGGGTAACACGTAAGGTGGGCACTAAAGTTTGTAAGTCATCAATGTCCATGACTTTGGCCTGTTCAATGGCTTTACTGCTGACCACAGTGATTGCAACAGGTGATTCTTGTAATCCTTTTGCTCTTTTTGAGGCGGTGACAACAATACGTTCCATATCGTCATCTTTTTTTATTGGCTTCTCATCATCGGCATAAGCGGTTGAACTGAGTACACCCAACACCGCTAACGAAAGAACAGAGTACTTAAAAATCTGTGATTTATTATTCATTTATTTCCCCAGATAAAGACTAATTGCTATTAAACAAGCTTAACTAATACGTTGAATTACCAAAGATATATACGACGCTTAAGCGTTCTTGTTTGTAATGTGTAATTATCGATCTTTGTAAAACAGCTATATTCAATAACAACAAGGGGAATCAACAGCACAACATTTTCTTCTCAAATTTCTGATCGAAAACTTATCCTGAAAATACGAAATTACCACTTATAGTGAACAATTAACCGCCAAATCATGCTAGGGCGTGTTACAACATTAAACAAATCAATTATTTTAATAAGCAACTATTCATATAATGAATAATAGGGCAGTAAACTAGTGTTTTTACTCAAATTTAGTCGTTGAGTGTTGATTAGTAGGTTATACGAAGCGTGGATGGTTAGGCTTTTTATGGATGAAACCCACTGCTAACTATAATTATGACGAATGTGTACATATAATTATTATGCATTTGGATAATACTTAAAGTTAATTTAGCATCAGAGATACGCTATTTTGAGTGGATGCTATAAAGGTATCGACTTATTTCTAACCCATTAATGTTTAAAGACTCATTTGGAGAGCAACAATGCCTAAATACAAAGCCCCCATCCGTGATGTTAAATTTGTTATGCAAGAATTGCTCGAGTGCGAAGCGCACTATCAACATTTAGGGTATCAAGATGCCAGCCTTGATATGGTTGATGCCATTATTGCTGAAGCGGCTAAATTAACTGAAGAAGTTGTAGCGCCATTAAATCAAATTGGCGATCAGCAAGGATGTACATGGAAGGATGGGGTTGTCACCACACCAGATGGATTTAAACAAGCCTATGCACAATATGTTGAAGGTGGATGGCCAACATTATCGCAATCTGAAGAGTTTGGCGGCCAAGGTTTACCACATTCTCTCAACATCAGTATCGCTGAGATGTTTTCCAGTGCTAACCACAGTTTCGCGATGTATCCAGGCTTAAGTCATGGCGCGCTCGCGACTATTGAAGCGCATGGTACAGATGCCCAAAAACAACAATTTATGCCTAAGCTTGTTGAAGGTAAGTGGACCGGCACCATGTGTTTAACAGAACCACATTGTGGTACCGATTTAGGCATGTTGCGCACCAAGGCTGAATTACAAGCCGACGGCACTTATTCATTAAGCGGCACTAAAATCTTTATTTCCGCCGGTGAGCATGATTTATCAGATAACATTGTCCACATCGTTATTGCACGTATTCCAGGTGCGCCAGAAGGTAATAAAGGTATTTCGCTGTTTATCGTACCGAAATTTAACGTTAATGAAGACGGCACTATTTCTGATCGCAATGGCGTAAATTGTGGCTCTATTGAACACAAAATGGGTATTAATGGTAACGCTACGTGTGTGATCAACTTTGATGGCGCAACAGGTCACCTTATTGGCGAACCTAATCGCGGCCTAAAATGCATGTTCACCTTTATGAATGCTGCACGTATTGGCGTAGCAAGTGAAGGGGTTGCAGCCGCTGAAGCGTCATTCCAGGGCGCGTTAGCGTATGCTAAAGACCGTCTACAAATGCGTTCAATTAGTGGTGTTAAAAATCCTAACGGCCCAGCCGATCCAATCATTGTTCATCCAGATGTGCGAAGAATGCTATTGACCCAAAAGTCGATTGCAGAAGGTGGCCGTGCGTTAATTTCTTATCTAGCGCAATTGGTGGATATTGGGCATGCTGAAAAAGACGAGGCCGTTAAAGCCGATGCTGAAACCAAGCTTGCTTTGCTAACGCCTATTGCCAAAGCCTTTTTATCAGAACTTGGTTTTGAATGTACCAGCCACGGTGTGCAAATTTTTGGTGGTCATGGCTTTATTAAAGAGTGGGGCATGGAACAGCTGATGCGTGACACAAAAATCAGTTGTCTATACGAAGGCACCACCGGTATTCAAGCACTTGATTTGTTAGCCCGTAAAATTATTGGTACTCAAGGCGAAGTGTTAAAACCTTTCTCTAAAGATGTGACTGTATTTTGCCAGCAAAACATGGATAACCCAGCCATGGCTGAGTTTATTAAACCTATCATGGCGTATGCAAAAGAGTGGCATGAGCTGACCGTATTCATTGGTGGCAAAGCAATGAAGAACCCTGACGAAATCGGCGGTGCTTCTGTTGATTACTTGATGTTTGCAGGTTATGTCACGCTTGCATTCTTCTGGGCTAAAATGGCTAAAGTTGCGCAAGATAAACTGGCTGCGGGCACCACAGAGACAGCTTTCTATGAAGCTAAAATCAAAACTGCACAATTTTATATCCAACGTATGTTACCTAGAGCAAAAGGTCATGCAGCGTGTATAGCTAACGGTGTTGATTCGATGATGGCACTAGACAGTGAAGACTTTGCTTTTTAAGCTGAATAAAGTTAATGATGTTTCAATAGACCATTAAATTCACATAAAAAAACCGCAACGTTATCGTTGCGGTTTTTGTTTATTTTACTATATATTTCAGCTTATTAGACTAAATCTATCAATCATCAATCATTAGTATTTAATAGAAAGTCGTTAGCTACTTGTTTAATCGCGACTCGGCTTAGGATCTCGTCGATGGATCCACTGATACAACACCGGCAACACCAGTAAGGTGAGTAGGGTTGATGAAATTATCCCACCAATTACCACTGTTGCTAAAGGTCGTTGAACCTCTGCACCTGTGCCGATATTCAGCGCCATAGGCACAAAACCTAAACTGGCAACTAATGCAGTCATTAATACTGGGCGTAATCTAATATTAGCCCCATCGATAATAGCACTGCGTAAATCACCGGTTTCACTCCAGAGTTGACGAATGAACGTTACCAGCACTAAGCCGTTCAACACCGCAACCCCAGAAAGCGCAATAAAACCGACCCCAGCGGATAAAGACAGTGGCATGTCTCGTAACCAAAGTGACAACACACCGCCAGTAAGCGCCAGTGGCACGCCGGTAAAGATGATGAGCGAATCTTTAAACGAATTTAACGCCATCATCAGTAAGCCAAATATAACCAACAAGGTCACCGGGATCACTATGGTCAATGTGTTACTGGCAGATTCTAGTTGTTCAAAGGTGCCACCAAAATCAAGCCAATATCCACTCGGTACATTAACATCAGAGCTTATACGTTGTTTAACTTCAGCGACAAAACTGCCAAGGTCGCGATCTCGCACATTCACGGTCACCACAATACTTCGCTTACCATTTTCTCGACTAATTTGAGCCGGAGAGGGTTTGGTTACTATTGTTGCCACTTCATTTAACGGCACATAACCGCCATTGGGTAATGGTACTGGCAGATATTGCAGGTTGTCGATATCCACACGAATGGCTTCGGGTAACCGAACGACCAGCTCAAAATGTCGGTCGCCCTGGTAGATTTGTCCTACCGTTTCACCGCCAATACTGGTCGCGACTAAATCTTGCAATTCCTTGATGTTAAGGCCGTAGCGCGATAATGCCATCCGTTTTGGCACAATCGATAACATCGGTAAACCCGTTACCTGTTCAATACTGATGTCGGTAGCGCCATCAACACTCGACACCACTTGATTAATGTCATTGGCAGTTTGCAATAACTGGTCAAGGTCATCACCAAAGACTTTGATACCTAAATCAGCTCTAACGCCTGAAATTAATTCGTTAAATCGCATTTGAATCGGTTGGGCAAACTCGTAGTTATTACCTGGTAATTCACGTAATGCCGCTTCTAACTCTTCAATTAAGTCGTTTTTAGGCTTGCTGGGATCGGGCCATTGTTCACGCGGCGCTAAAATAACAAAACTGTCGGCTATATTGGGCGGCATAGGATCGGTTGCAACATCTGGAGTGCCAATTTTGGCAAAGGTTTTAGCCACTTCCGGAAATTGCTGTAAGCGTTGTTCAATTTGCGCTTGCATGATTATCGCTTGTTCAAGCCCTGTGCCTGGAATGCGCATAGCATGCAAAGTAATGTCACCTTCATCAAGCTCTGGTACAAACTCCGATCCCATTTGAGTGAGCAGCCAAAATGAAATGGCAAATAACACGGTGGTGCATGACACAACAAGCCAGCGCCAATTAAGCACCCACTCCAATAATGGCCGATAAATCGCTTTGGCGCCGTTAATCAGCGGACTTTCTTTTTCACTGATTTCACCGCGTAAAAACAACGCAACCGCGGCAGGTACGATAGTAATTGAAATTACCATTGCAGCTAATAATGCCATTATGACCGTGATGGCCATTGGATGGAACATTTTACCCTCAACACCCGACAGACTGAAAATAGGGATGTACACCACAGTGATGATAGCCACGCCAAACAAACTTGGACGAATGACTTCAAGCGTGGCATCGACTACTAATTTCAATCGCTCTTTAAGGACTAAAAGTGCGCCATTTTGTTGTTGAGCCAGTGATAAACGTCGAACACAGTTGTCGACAATAATCACCGCGCCATCGACAATGAGGCCAAAGTCCAGTGCGCCTAGGCTCATTAAATTAGCCGAAACACCGGTTTGTACCATTCCAGCTATAGTAGCAAGCATCGATAACGGGATAACAGCCGCGGTAATCAACGCGGCGCGAATATTACCGACTAATAGAAACAGCACAATAATGACTAGCAGTGCACCTTCTAACAGGTTGGTTTTTACCGTATCAATGGTTTTGTCGACGAGTGTGGTTCGGTTATAAACCACATCGACCGTTACACCCTCGGGTAGTGATGGCTTAATCGCTTCTAGTTTTGCCGCAGCAGCTTGCGACACTGTCCGCGAGTTTTCACCAATGAGCATCATCGCCATGCCAAGCACGGTTTCTTGACCGTTTCGAGTCGCAGCACCGGTACGCAGCTCTTTACCTATCGCCACTTCGGCAACATCACTAATTAATACCGGCTCTGTACCTTGCAAGCCCACGACAATTTGTTCTATTTCTTCAATTGAACTCAGTTGCCCAGGCGAGCGAACTAACAGTTGTTGTCCATTTTTTTCGATGTATCCAGCACCGCGATTACTATTGTTAGCGCGTAATGCTTCAGCCACACCTTCCATAGACACGCCATGTTGCAATAACAGTCTTGGGTCGGGTAATACATGATATTGCTTGTTGAAACCGCCAAAGGTATTCACTTCCACAATGCCCTGAACTTGAGCTAATTGTGGTTTAATAATCCATTCTTGTACTTCACGAAGGGCAATGGCATCCCAAGCAGAACCATCTGGTTGAGTGGCTCCCGGTAAAGCATCAATCGTGTACATAAATATTTCGCTTAACCCTGTCGCGATAGGTCCCATAATGGGTTCTATCCCCACAGGCAGCTGACCTTTCACAGAGCTCAAGCGTTCATTAATCAAATTACGTGCGAAATAAATGTCAGTACCATCTTCAAACACCACGGTGACTTGAGATAATCCGTAACGAGAAATCGAACGGCTATAACTTAAGTGCGGTACGCCATAGAGCGCAGACTCAACCGGGAAGGTGATCCGCTGCTCAATTTCTAATGGCGAAAAGCCGGGCGCTTCAGTATTGATTTGTACTTGAACATTGGTGATGTCGGGCACAGCATCAATCGGTAAGCGCTGATAACTCCACAAACCCACACCGATTAACACTAAGATCATCGACAGCATTAACAAACGTCGTTCTACAGAGAAACGAACAATTTTTTCAAACATGGTGTTTCTCCTTAATGGTGGTGCGCAGCCGCTGACTTTTCGATATCTGCTTTGATAAGATAGCTATTTTCAGCGACATATTGCTCACCTAATGCCAATCCAGAGATCACTTGAGTGTATCTGTCGTCACTGTAACCCAATGTAATAGGCCTTAACTCGTAGCGTTCACCTTGTTTGATAAACACCACTTGTTGATTGTCGACTTCCTGAATTGCCCCGTTTACCACCAAAAGCGGCACTGGCATTTCATCTACTGCGATGTTGACCGACAGCATGTCACCCGGCATAAACTGACCCTGTTGATTGTCAATTTTTACTCTTGCGTGAGTGACTGCGTGTGCATCCGTTGAGGGTAATAAATGACTGATTTTGCCTTTAAAGGTTTGATGATTGCCATGCAAAGTAGCCGATTGACCGACGTGTACTTTGCTGCGATCCATTGGGAAGATGTTTACATCAGCCCAAAGCACATCGTGATTGACGATTAACATTAACGATTTATCGTCCGTGGTTTGACCGATATTGACGTATTGCGCTTGTATCACTCCAGCGATTGGCGCTTTGATAGTATAAGGTTGAAGGCTGTCATTCGACTCCACTTTGGCAACATTTGCGCCTTTCGCGACAGTATCGCCAAGGGTGGCATACAGCTCTGTGACGACGCCAGGGAATCGTGCACTGATGTTGGCAGTGTTATTTGGTGCAACGCTGACCTTAGCAAACGCGCGAATGGTTTTTTCAATCGTCCCAGATGTCACCTCTGCGGTGTTAATACCAATACGTTGGGCAATATCCGCATCAATTTCGGCGTGTCTAACACCTTCCTCATCATGTTCATCATGTTCGTCATGTTCATCATGGCCATGCTCATCTTTGTTTTGCTGTTTTTCATGAACATCATGTTCATCATGCCCATGTTCGTCTGAGCCCCAAGCTGCGTAAGGAAATGCCAATATTAGGCAGAGTAGTAATGTGATATTTTTCATAATCTAATTTGTTCCATTATCTTAAAAACGTAAGCATCAAACGGATTAATGCGTTGCTAATGATTGCGCTGTTAATTGCTCAATCATGGCCTGGTTTAAGAGCACTGAGGTTGCCGCATCAATTAGTGATAAGCGCGCATCAAGTAGTTCTTGTTGTGCCAATACCAAGTCCGCATAGCGATAACGGCCTTTTTGATAGCTTTGCTGGGTGTAGGTTAATGATTCAGTGAGCAGCGGAATAATGTTTTGTTGAAGGCTTTTTACGGTGTTGACTTGCTGCTCACGACTGCGATAAGCCTGAAATAATCGAGTGCGCAACGCGACAAGCAATGCGGCTTTTTCGACACTCACTTCATTTATCGCCGCGTTTGCCGATTGCAGGTTGCCACGGTTTCGTTCACCAGCAAATAATGGCATTGAAAACCCCACCATTAAGGCATTATCACCGTTAGGTTGCGTATGCTTTATCCCGACTTGCCAACGAATATCGGCAGTGGACTGACTTTTAGCTAATTGCCATTCAACTTCACGAATACGCTCTTGGGTGGCATACATCTCAATGGCCGGTGATGCTTCAACTCGTTGATACAATGAGTCAAAAGATTCAACGGAGTTAAATGCAAACAAATTTCCACTGACTTGTTCAAAAGTTGGCTGTTGCTGGCCCATATAGCTTGCTAACAACATTTTTTGGCTATCAAGTCGTGCAGATAACTCGGCAGTAACAAGTTGGGCATTCAACATACTCGCTTTAGCCCGTAATGCATCAACCTTTGCCGTAGCGCCTTTATTCACCCGGCTTTGGATTTGCTGATAAGTCGTGTTGGCTAAATCTGCTGCATCTTGTGCCAGTTGATGTTTTTGTTGCAACGCCAACGTGGTAATGAAAACTTGAGTCATTTCACCTAATAAATCCAATGACACCGCTTTTCTTTGTGCTTCTACATAGGCGTAACTGGTATCAACAACATTGGTGCGCGCCGCTCGTTTATCACCAAGCTCAATTAAAGACGAGAGTGCTAATGTCATTTCAATGGCACTTAATCCTGAGTAATCACCGGTGCCCAGGATGTTTTCTGCCTCAACGGCTAATTCATAAGCTGCGGCTTGATCGGCGCTTAAACGTTGGCCCTCTAATGCTTGTTGGCGCCATTTAAACACGTGCAATTGTGGATGACGTTGCAAGGTCATTTTCGCGGCGGTGTCTAAGGACAATAATTGCGTGTCTGTTTGTGCGTTTGCGTTAGTTATCAGCAAAAATGATAACGACACTGCGCAACTGCGTAAAAATATTTTACGTAGCAAGGAGTAATGAATAAACATGAGTAGTTAAACCCTTTAATCAACTAAATAGGTGTGGCCGTTTTGACGGTCGAGAGTGAGTTAAAGGTTAAGCAATTGGCGGGCGGTAGATATTTTTGGCAACAATAATGATTTTAGAATCAATGAGGTTAATACCATGACCTACAATCAAACTGAGCTGTGCAGCGTGGGATTGAACATCAAGCCAAGGTGGAAAATATTGGCAACAACTGCAATGTTCACACTGCTCAATACACGTGTCATGTTCAGATTCGATAAGATTGAGGCTGTAACATCCATCAATTTTGGTATCAGAGTCAGTGAGTTGATAAGGTTCGCTCGCTGTTGTGTAAGACTCATGATAATTATCACTGTCACGATCGTCACATACAGAAAAGGGCACAGAAACGATTTGAATAAAGAAAAACAGGCCTAAAATTGCACAGAGCAATTGAGACTTGTTGATTGCTTTATATATCGTTTTGAGTGTATTCAACTTGACTCTATTATTGTTCTTTAACGTGTGTGAATGATGTGATTATTTTACGCTAATGCGTTTGGCAAATTGTAGCATCAATAAGCTCAATTCTGTAATCAGATTTACAATCGAATCTTTCAATAAAGATTTTATTATCAAGCAGATGTGTTGATAATTATTCGTTACAGATTAGTTAATGGGCTGTTTCTCTATTCAGGTTGAATTTCAGTTATAGTATTAGGCTAAATGAATAAACCAGATAATGTGCTAAATAAAGGCCAAATCAAAAGGACTTCTTCTATGTCGGGTAAAAAAATCTCCGCAATCCTCCCACTGTTGATGTTAATGCCAATCACGGCTTCGGCCGGTTCATGGGTTGATATTAGTAATCAATACACCAATAAACAAATTCAGATAACAAGTCAGTTTCAGCCAGAAATGGCCAGTTCTATTGGCATAACAGAAGCTGATAATCTGTGTAGCAGTATTACAAAAGCACAACAAGATAAGTATATTCAAACGCTTAACAGCAGTAAAAAAACATTATTAAAAGCGCTTGAAACAGAAACCCTTTTACCCGTGCGCCAGGATCTTAATATTATTATTGATAATATAGATCAAACCATTTTGTCAGGGCAGTTAGACGACAAATACATGCTGCCTTGGGTTGATGTACCGTTAATCATTTTTAGTGGGGTGTCAGCATTACTCGATGAGCAAATGGCAGACAGTCGTAAACAGGCTGCGATGACGCGTTTGGCTTGTTATGTCGGTAAAAATGGCCAGGTAGCATTAACTGAGCAAGCTAAAACGTTGTTTGAAAAGGCGTTAAGCAATAAATCATTGCTCGGCCCAACTAAAGAAGAAGTTGAGCAAGCATTAGCCAGAACAGACACCTTACTCCAGGGTTTACAACAGCTTTTTGATAAAAATAAATTCAGCCAGGCAGATGATAACCTCGCGCTATTGCAGCAACAAATTACCGATTACCGTCAATGGGCCGAAAAAACAGTTATTCCTAATGCTCGTACTGACTACAAACTGCCGTCTGATATTTATGCATTAAAGCTTAAAAGTGCTGGGATTGATATTGACCCTAACTTGTTGATTGAGAGCGCTAAAGCAAGCTACATGATCACCAAAGCCAACATGCAAGCATTAGCGCCGTTAGTGGCCGCAAAGTTTGATATGCCTTCAAGTGACTATCGTGATGTGATAAGAGCGCTTAAAAAGCAATCGTTATCGAATGATAAAATTGAAAATCACTACCGTGAAATTAATACAAAATTAGAAGCTATTATTAGCGATAAAGCCGTTGTCAACTTACCTAAGCGTAACATGATAATGCGCCTTGCCAGCGATGCAGAAGCAGCGGGCAGTCCGGCGCCTCATATGTTACCACCTCCGTTTATTGGTAACACGGGTGAACAAGGTCAATTTGTATTGACCACGGGTAACCCCGCGTTAAGCGGCGATGCAGCTTATGATGATTTTAACTTTGATGCTGTCGCTTACACATTAAGTGCTCACGAAGGCAGGCCAGGCCATGAGTTACAATTTGCGGTAATGCTAGAGCAGGGCGTGTCATTAGCCCGAGTGTATTATGCGTTTAATAGCGTTAACGTTGAAGGTTGGGCACTGTATGCAGAAGCAGAAATGCTGCCATATTTACCGATTGAAGGCCAATTGATTGCACTGCAACATCGCCTATTACGTAATGCTCGTGCCATGTTAGACCCCATGCTCAACTTAGGCTTAACCACTAAAGAGCAAGCTTATAATCTACTCAGTAATGATGTGGTTTTTTCAAAAGCGGCAGTAAAACAAGAAGTCGACCGTTATACCATGCGTATGCCGGGGCAGGCGGGCAGTTACTTCTACGGTTTATCGCGATTACTTGAAATTAGAGCCGATGTAGAATTAGCCCTAGGTGATAAGTTCGACCGTTTAGCCTTTAATAACTTTGTATTAGAGCAAGGATTAATTCCACCAAAGCTTATGGCAGAAGCGGTAAAACAACACTTTTTAACGCCAGTACCAGCTGCAACTTCGAAATAAAAAGTGGCAAGTAACAAGTAACAAGTAACACAATCTCATAACTGCTTTTTTATTATCATAAAAAGAGATAAACAATCCGATTCAAATGTCATTTGAATCGGATTTTTCTTTGTTAAACTTCAGCATTATTTTTTAGCGTAAGGTAAACGAGCCAGCTTAGTCGTTGTGTGATAACTATCAAGCCCAGTGATTGCAACGGTTTCGAGGGCGTGTAAATCAATAAATCCGTCGGCTTCAACCGCGTTATCATCTACATACACATCCATGATTTCACCTATAACGAACTCAGTTCCATTAATGGCTAAATGTTGATGCTCTACCAATTTGACTGAATATTTAAGACGACTTTGTTTTACAAATGGCGCTTGAAAATCCATGAGGTATTCTGCCGTTAATCCAGTGGCATCAAACTCTGATTCTTCTCTGTCGTAACGAGCCGAAGTTTGATGGGCTTGAGAGTAAATAGACTGATTAACCTGGTTGATGGTGTAAACACCGGTTTGTAGAATATTTTCAAACGTATGTCGAGCCACGCTATGGGGCCGTATTATCATGCCCACAAGTGGCGGATTAGCGCCTAAATGAATAACCGAACTCACTATCGATAAATTAGTCTGGCCTTGAGCATCTTGGGTGCCGATGAGATTTGCGCTCTTAAAACCCGACAATGAATTAATAAAGTGTGCACGGGTGCGTGTATCGAGTGCGTCAATACGGTTTTTGGTAAAATGCATGATGGATCCTTCGGATAATGGCGTATTCAAACTGAAGTTGTCGCAACATTAAAAAAATTAAACAGCGTTTAAATTTTGATATGCAGTCATTACGCCACAGGATATTGAATGGATCGATAAAATTACTAATCAATCAGTACATCATATTCATCTAGCGTGGTGTGGCCTCTAGAGGCTAAAAAAGATAACAATGCCGCTGGGCTGCGATTCAATAACCGCTCTACTGGAAAATCGACCGTTTCAATCACTTCAATGGACTTATCAAAGTCGCCTAGACTAAACGCAACGTGAGAGTCAGAGCCCATCACCAATAAACCGCCAGCATTTTTTACCGCATTCGCGATAGCAGTGCAGTTCGGTAAGCTACCGTTGCGCGAGGTTAAAAATGATGAGTTATTGATTTCAAGTGCGACATTATGTTGAGCCGCAGCTTTGGCCACCCGCATAATGTCGATAGGATATTTGGGATTGCCTGGATGGGTGATAATGTCAACGTGACCGCTTTCAATACAGTTAATCAGTGCTTGAGTATGTATTTCTTTCGTTGAAGGCGGAAATACCGGTTCATGAAAGCCGGCCAGGACAATATCGAGTTCTTGTAAATAGCTGCCGAAAAAATCAATTTCACCAAGCTCATTTTTTATATTCGCTTCAATACCACGCAGCATACCGACACCATCAATCATTCTAGGTAGCACTCGCATATTCACAAAATGCCAAAAGTGCGGCGCGTCGGCCATATCGGGCCCATGATCGGTTATCGCAAATAATTTTATTCCTTTGCTTTTAGCCACTGAAAAATAATCATGTACCGTGCTGTATGTATGAGTAGAAGCGATAGTATGGGCGTGTGTATCAACAGAGAATTTAATCACAAGTCTGGCTCTCTTTGTTCAAAACTGAAGTAACAGTTTACGCTGTTAGGTCTGTTTTCTCTATGATATATGAGCTATTTTTTGATGTTCAATCTGCATATGGATGTCACTAAACGACCATTTATGGGAAAGGCGGGTGTATAAAATTAGGGAGGATTGACTCGTCAGAATCTACAAGCGATTGGCGAATATAACACTGAGTGTGTCATCTGTTACTTGTAAAAAAGTCCGTTGTTTATCAGCATTTAACGCGTAAAACATACGGACTGATTAACATAAAGCGCATAGATAACATAAACCAGTTAAATAGCGCTAACGTTCTTTATCTAACCATTAATCAACAGCAAGCATAACGCTCGATGCTTTAACAATTGCATATGCAGTAGAACCCACTTTCAAATCAAGTGATTTTACCGCTTCGTTAGTGATAATCGATGCAATATGTTCCCCGCCAGCTAATTCGATAGTCACTTCAGAGTTAACAGCACCCGTTTGGATTGCTTTAACCGTGCCTTTTAATTGATTTCTTGCACTTATTTTCATGTACTTCTCCGTGTTGAGGTTATGAATGATAAAGATTATCTTTAGCAATACTATGATTAATTATAGTCTTATTTATCCATAAGATAGCGAGTCTCGTTTCAAATAACTAGGGTAGGTCACATTTTAATTGTAGAGCATGTCAATTGCCGCCTGAGTGATATTGCATAAAGGAACAATACAATATACCTGTCGGTGTACTGAAAACTTATTGCTTGTTTCATATGAGATTAAATATTTTTGTTATGAGAAGAATAGAGCAGAATAGAGCAGAATAGAGCAGAATAGAGCAGAATAGAGCAAGATAAGCACAAGGCAAAAGCTTCACCAGAAGAAACAAAACGTTATAATGACCAAATACCAAAGCTTAACAATGAATTAGCAAAAATCGGAGAAAAGGCCGCAGATGCGGCGATTAAGATACAGTACCCTGGTTATACTCGCATTCACCCAACGAGCTTAGCTAGTTCTACATCGGTAAAGGGTAACTTTGATATGGTGTATAAAAATGCTAATGGCGATGTCATTATTGTTGAAGCCAAGGGTGGCAGTAGCCCATTAGGTAAAATGAAAATTGGTGATGAATACTATCAACAAGGCACAACGGAATATGCTGAAGCCATTACTAAAAAAATGGCAGGTAGTAATAAAGAGTCCGATTATTTAGCTGCTGAAGCTATTAATAACGCCGTGTTTGAGAGAAATAAAGTTCAGTATTTACATGTTAAAACACCAATAACCCGTACTTCTGGTAAGTCTGTTGTTGAAGCTGTCGAAATTAGCGAATTCGATATAGATCCCAATGTGTTTAATGCAATTGATACCCGTGAATGAAAAGGAGGTAAATAATGCTAAATCGAAATTACACCCCTAATTTCAAAAATGTAAGTCTAGAACGAAGGCTTCTGACGTCAAGGTCTAGAATAGATAGATGTTCGATTAATATAATAAAGAATAGAGATAACCTTCTTAGATATGCACAAGAATATATAAACTTCTCTCGCTGGCTTACTTGGGAAGTTCAAACCCCAGAGATAGAAAATGAATCTGCTAGTGGGCTACGTTATGCGTCAAAAATGTACGCCGCGTTCTTAAAGCTTGCACAGTACCCAGAGCAAGACCTTACCTTTAAAATATATGATTTACCTGAAGTGACATGGAATGGTAAAGGGATGTTAGAATCTGGACGTGCAGCTCCATCACAATGGATTGATGCCTATTTTTTGGCGGTGATCACTCGCGATACTGAAAGTATGGATAGCTTGGCAAATTTCCCTATAGAAACAATGAAACAAAGTGCTACGCAAGCAGGTCCTGTTTCTTATAAGCTCGTTGAAGTATTTCAAGCTTATCACCATAGCAAAGCAGATTACCCAAAATTGCTTGACGAGTGTATGGGAATGGCTGTTAAGCAAAATGATGACTGGGCGATATATATTGCTTTTGGATACTTAGAAACTCTAGCTGCTTTATCGCCAGCAACTTTTGATGTCGGTTGTGATTTTAATGAAGCACTTGCTAAAAACGTGCAAGCGCAAGAACGCTACCACATTAGTGAAGCGGGTCCAGATCATGCCCCTGTCGATTCATTTATCCCCCTACAACTACTCGGCATGGCGTGCATGTGGCATGACATGGGTAATGAAGTAACGGTTGAAAGTGATTCACTTCCGCGTTTTTTGATTGAAGGTAAATACTTTTAACGGGTTAAGATGGAGTATTTTCGATAGTGAAGAGCAAATTAACTGTAACGATACCCTTGTATACATTTACAGACTTTTCCCGTTATACCAAAAAGAAATCGAGTTTGAAAAGCAATATGGGATAGCAGCATTATTCAAAAAGTTTGACCTTGAAGGCGTAAGCCTAGCAATCCTAAAAACGCGTAAGCCGATAATTAGATAATGTTGGACTAGAAATAAATAGTTTTTACCAAGCTCCTAATCCATATTGCAGATCAATGTCATTAAAATGGGCGGCATGTTTTATCGTTGTAAGCTTCACCCTCTTCCATAGGAAACAAAATGCTAAAACTTAATAATTATGATTTTGAATTTGAAAAGCTATTTAAAAAAGCACCTATAACTATTGAAATTAGATTAGCTGATATGAACAACTATCACGCTCCCCATGAAGAAAGGCAGGATGCAGCAAGGATCCTTTCTTATAAATATCAAGATTTAGCCTATGCGCATTATGTTTTAGAAAATTACACCGAGGCAAAGCTTTACTTAAAAAAAGCTGCGCCATTTGCTTACTTAACAGGCTTTGACTCGGAACTAAAAGGACACAACAATGAGTGGACAATCCAAAATAAGCTTAATGTCGCTTTGCTATTTGGTGATGAATCAATAATAAGCCAATTACGTGAGCATGCAGATGACTTTACAACCAGCAGCGTGACGAAGAAAGCTATTTTTTTATATGATCATTTACTCATCAAAATAGGCACTGGCAAAGCACTGTCGACAAACGAAATCGAAAATGCGCTCACTGAGGCGAAATCAACCAAAGATAAAGATGTTCAGCAGTATATTGTCCCACTAATTGAAGCCATTAAAGGCCTTAGTATAGGAGATAATGAGTTATGGCAATCAAGCATAGACAAAGTTATTGCGTGGCACGCTGATGAGTGTAAATACGGTGACTATAAAGAAGATGGTAGAGCAGTGATGTCATTAAATGCACTTAGCATGGCTAAATTGGGTAAAGATATGCATGGCTGGCAGTGTAAAACTGATTCACTTTATTTACCTTTATATTTAATTAACGATTAAATTTTTGAACACTAAACACCTAATAATAGAGAGACATTTATGAGTAATCTAATCCATTTATTTATTGTTGATGAAGATGTTTATCCCACAACACTGGATGCTAGTGATGAGCAAAAGTATCAAGAATTACTCGATACGACTCAAGAGGAAGCTATGAGGTGGCAGTCTATAGAGCTCAATATGCGCGGCTTTATTCCAGCGCTTGAATTGCTCGATGCTATTGTTGGTGGCCAAGGTTTATTGCCTGTATGCACATTTAATTATTATCCTCATCAGTTAATAGGCCCTGAAGCTGATATAAGTGGAGCATTTGGCTTTTTTTCAAGTCAAATGGTCCAAGATCTATTTCCTTTAATGCAGGAAAATTACGAAGCAGATATAGACAGTCGTGAAAATCTAAAGTTAATTGATGAGATTGAGGCTAAGGCTGGTGAGCTTGACCCGCAAGCTTATGAAATAGTGCGCGATCGCTACTTTGTTACGTTTAGGGATGCCGCAGAGCAAAATAAATCAATCGTAGTATTGATCGAAGAGTAAAACATACGATTTCATTTCTCAGAGTTGCATTCATTTATTATATAGATGAACACGGAGTAATAATGCCTACAAAAGAAGAGATAAATAAATTTATTACAGCACAAAAGGTATGTAGTCATTTAGCGAAAAGCATTAAAAGTAATAGCAAGATAAAGCCAATCCCATATGCAATCGATTTTCTCGATGATAGTTATGATTTAACTTGGTACTGCGATGAATGCGTTAAAAAGTATCACCTCCCAGAAAAAGGTGTTTTCTTATACCATTTTCCAGAAGAAGATGAAGAGATAACTGCTTATGTTAAAAAGCTAGGTGATTTAGAAAGCCTTGAATTCCAAGTGAGTAAATTAAATGGCTTTAAGGTGTCAGATAATTATGATAATTCACCTTTTGCGGATTTTAGTAAAGATGAGGCTAAAAAACCGTCGCTGTTTAGCAAGACTCTATTTGATACATTGTCCGGGCTAAATGACGAGAAAGTAGAACATATGGTGGAGAAAGCATTGATGGTTCCATTTGGCACCGAGGTCAAATCTGACGAATAAAAATATGGAAATTTAGCATAATAAGCCATTAAAAGGACTTTGATATGTCAACAATAAGAATAATCCAATCAGTTGGATTGGGCGGCACAAACAATCTAAACGATGTAAAAGCTGTACAAACGGCTTTAAATAAATTACTCAAATTCATTCCTCCTACAAAATCATTAATTGTTGATGGCCGTTTAGGCTCTAGGCCAGGGCAACCGCATGAGTGTGCATTTTTTGCTCATAATGAATGTTTTCAGTATAGAATCACTTCCAATCATTCTTGAGGTGATAACATTCCGAACAAATGTAGTTTGATAAATACACTCAATTTGTTCATAAAACGTTCGCGCTCTCTCCCTGGGTGGCATGCAGGGCGATTATTTAGTCGGCACATTATTTCAAGGGCCAGCTGAAAAGTTAAAATTAGTGTCTCAACTAAAAGATCAAAATCGCTATGGTGAATGGCGACAAATGGAAAAATTGGGCTAAAGAATTAGATAAAGGTAATGAAGTTTAAGTAGAGATATTGGTAGAATATGATGGTGATAGATAGTACAACACCTAAAAGGCTAATTGCTAAATCAAAAGTTAATGGCATTCAGCAAAAGCCTAAGAAATTTAAAAGTTGAGGTTAAGATGTTTAAAGAGATTGATGATATATATAATTATATTGGTCAAGAAATGTATGAAAGACTTCCTGAATACTGGGATATTGCATTGTTAGAAGTCAATATGGATAAGATTGATAAAGCAATTTCAATAGGAGCAAGCTATATACTTAATAATACATCTAATACATTTGATTTAGATGAAAAAAATGGTGTTGTAAGTTTTTCAGATGTAGATGAGGCTTTCTATGCTCTTTATAAAATCATGCAAAAAAATGAAAGTGAAAATGATGTACCTTGGAATAAGGCGCGTTTTGAAATCACCTCAGAAGGTGATTTTTCAATTGACTTTAAATACGACGAAGATTTTGTGTGGTATAAATCGCTTGATATTGACAGCCAAGAATATGACGACCTTGATATCGATATAATTAATCAAATTGAGACCTGGGAAGGTTTACCTGAAACTGCACCGCGTTATTGGAAAAATAAATAATGCAAAATATCAAGGAGTCAGCTAACTTGATTTTGTTGGTAAAATTAACAAGGGCAGTCGCTCAAATTTGAATTATATGTCGCTCTAAACTAGGGTTAAATATCAGGGCGAGATCGTGTGTGTTTTTTGAACAATTTAATGCATATTTGACGTTAACATCTCGCTATGATCTTATACTCCCTTTTTTCGGGAGCACACCATACATATTGACCACTTCAAAGAGAATTTCCAAACTGATAATAACATTGCCATATATGGCTAGGTTTATTGAAGGGGTTTAAAGAGATTGCTAGTCAGTTACCTGGTGAGGGTAAGCAAGGGCAATTTGACCTAATCTATTATAACGAAAAGACGGGACAAATTATTACCGTTGAAGCAAAAGGTGGTGGCTCAACACTGGGCAGTCGTAAAGGATTAGATGGAAGGCAAGTGCAGCAAGGCACACCAGAATATCGCGATAGTATCATTAAAAATATGCGTAAGAAAACACAAGATGCTTTGGACGACGACCGCTATGGCAATGATAAAGCGTTCACCAAGCAAGTTGATGATTTAGCGGAGACAGTTGATAAGCTTGAAGATGCTAAAAAAGATGAGCTTATTTCATCGAAAAAAGTTAGCCAAAAATTACATAAAGATGGCTCGTTAGCCAAAACAAAAACCAGTGATTTTAGCAATACCTACACTGAAGCAGAGACGGAATACAATACATGATATCAAGACATTTTGAAGCAAAAAAAATAGAGCGTATAATTGATAAAATTAATAGATACGAAGAGTTACTGCTTAGAGGCATCAACACTATTAAAACTAAAAACTCTCAAGGTGTTTTAGGTGGCTCTATTCAAGATGCCATTGATGCCTTTGGTGATGCGGTGTTAGCTGATGTGCCCCATCAAAAAATTGTGCGCTATTTACAACATATTAAAGAGTTTGGTTGTGCCAATTATGCATTTGCTTGCCGGCAAGGTGAAACCTTTGATGTAACTATTAATAATGATACTTTTGCGTTAACAGGTGGCCCTGCGGGTGCTTATTTACATACAGATGTGTGGGAAAAAGTATTTTATGCAGCGGTAACACTGCGTGACAAAAAAGCGATAGAGCAACTTATTCAAGTACCTAAAAGTGTGTTTGATAAGGCAAACATTAAAGCTGATGCATTTGATACTGCGCTTATTAATTTAATGAAGGGTTTATTTGAGCCTGAAGCCAATATGGGGGACTTACTTGAGGCGGCATTAATTGCGGCTGACCCTAATGCAATAGCGTCTGGTCGTCGCAGTTATGTACAACATATTTTGTTGCCTTTGATGCCAGTATACCGCTGTATTTACACAGCCAACGCACAAGATGAATTTAATGAAGCTATGGTAGAGGCGTTAGAGGCTCATAAAAAATATTGGAAAAAAGATAAAAGGGAGCAGCAAGGGTGGATATCACTCCCATTGATTGCTGCTGCTAGCCATGCTTATGATATTAAAGGTTACCAGCTAACTGTTGAAACTGATTACATTCCTGATTTTTTAGTGAAAAATGACTTTGACGTGACAGCGCCGTAAACCTCAATGATTATAAAGGACCGTCTAAATGTCTACCATATTAATGAGTCAGACCCTGGTGGTATCCCTGTCGATTCATTTATACCCCTACAACTACTCGGCATGGCGTGCATGTGGCATGACATGGGTAATGAAGTAACGGTTGAAAGTGATTCACTTCCGCGTTTTTTGATTGAAGGTAAATACTTTTAACGGGTTAAGATGGAGTATTTTCGATAGTGAAGAGCAAATTAACTGTAACGATACCCTTGTATACATCTACAGACTTTTCCCGTTATACCAAAAAGAAATCGAGTTTGAAAAGCAATATGGGATAGCAGCATTATTCAAAAAGTTTGACCTTGAAGGCGTAAGCCGATAATTAGATAATGTTGGACTAGAAATAAATAGTTTTTCCCAAACTCCTAATCCATATTGCAGATCAATGTCATTAAAATGGGCGGCATGTTTTATCGTTGTAAGCTTCAACCTCTTCCATAGGAAACAAAATGCTAAAACTAAATAATTATGATTTCGAATTTGAAGAACTTTTTGAAGATGCACCTCTGGTAATTGAGGTCAGGCTTGCTGATATTAACGATCCGTTAGCTTCTCAAGAAGATAAAGAAGAAGCAGCACAAATACTTTCAAGCGAGTATCAAGAGCTTGCATATGCATACTACGTTTTAGAAAATTATGAGGAAGCTAAGTGTTATTTAAAAAAAGCAGCGCCATTTGCTTATTTAACAGGCTTTGACTCGGAACTAAAAGGACACAACAATGAGTGGACAATCCAAGAGGAATTAAATGTTGCCTTGTTGTTTGGTGATAAATCAATAATAAGCCAATTACGTGAGCATGCAGATGACTTTACAACCAGCAGCGTGACGAAGAAAGCTATTTTTTTATATGATCATTTACTCATCAAAATAGGTACAGGCAAAGCACTGTCGACAAACGAAATCGAAAATGCGCTCACTGAGGCGAAATCAACCAAAGATAAAGATGTTCAGCAGTATATTGTCCCACTAATTGAAGCCATTAAAGGCCTTAGTATAGGAGATAGTGAGTTATGGCAATCAAGCATAGACAAAGTTATTGCGTGGCACGCTGATGAGTGTAAATACGGTGACTATAAAGAAGATGGTAGAGCAGTGATGTCATTGAATGCACTTAGTATGGCTAAATTGGGTAAAGATATGCATGGCTGGCAGTGTACAACTGATTCACTTTATTTACCTTTATATTTAATTAACGATTAAATTTCTGAACACTAAACACCTAATAATAGAGAGACATTTATGAGTAATCTAATCCATTTATTTTTGGCGCAGTCTGCAAGATGTGTTCGGTCAAAGGGTAATACCCCCTAAATATAGCCACTAATGTGGCAGTGAAACCTGAAGAAGAGGTCTTATTGAAATCCGGTACGAAATTCTGAGTACTAGCTCGTGAGAAAAATATTAACGGCATAAATGAAATTATTTTAGAAGAAATTTGAGAATTATTATGTATAAAATACACTCTTTGATACTTGAAATGAGGGAAAGAGAGAAGAAAATCCCCAACGATCTTCGGTTTCCTTTTATGACAAATAAGTTGAGTGGTTCTAGAGAGCCGCATAAAACTCAATGGATGTCATCGTACTTTGTTTTCCGGATTGCAAAACCGACTCCTACAGACCAAGAGTGTAAAGGATACTATCAACGTATTAATGTTGATAGTGAAGATGATATTAATCGTTTTAGAGGCGCTTTAATCGGTTGTGCGATTGGTGATGCGTTAGGCACTACCGTTGAATTTAAAGCACCTGGTTCTTTTCCGCCCTTAACCGATATTGTTGGTGGTGGTCCATTTAATCTAAAAGCAGGTGAATGGACTGATGACACAAGTATGATGTATTGCTTGGCACATAGTCTTATTAGAACTAAGCAGTGTGATTTAAAAGATCAAATGGACTTATATTGTAGATGGTGGCAAGACGGGGTATTTAGTGCAACAGGAAAATGCTTTGATATTGGTAATACAGTTGTATCTGCTTTAAAACGTTACCAGCAAACAGGCGACCCTTTATCTGGTGATACAACTCCAATGTCTGCGGGGAATGGCTCCCTCATGCGGATTGCCCCCATTCCTATTCGTTACTTTAATAGTTTTGACAATACGATTAAGTACGCAGCGTTAAGTTCAATGACAACTCATGGTGCAATTGAAGCTGTTGATGCATGTAGATATTTTAGCGGCCTCATTTGGGGCGCGTTACATGGGATATCAAAAGATGAATTACTTGATGGGTTATATACACCTATTGATGAGTATTGGGAACAAAATCCACTTTGTGATTCGGTACTCAAGTTAATAAAAGAAGAAGAATACAAGAACAAAAAAGCAAAAGATATTCGAGCGAGTGGATATGTAATGCATACCTTGGAAGCTGTATTATGGGCATTTTTCCATAGTGATTCATTTGAAAAAGGTGCACTGTTAGCGGTTAATTTAGGTGAGGATGCAGATACAACTGGAGCAGTATATGGTCAACTAGCAGGGGCCTATTATGGTGAAAGGGTTATTGATTTTAGATGGGTTCGTAAAATAAAAGAAAATCATTGCTTCTATTTAAAAGCTGAAGAGCTGAAGGACATAATCATCTCAGAAAGAGCAATTTAAAATAGTTATAATTTAATTTATTAATAATATGGCCATTCACTCTAATTGGCCTTTTTCCAGATTTCACCTTTTATTAAAAACGACAATGACAATGACAAGGGTAATACGATGTCATCAATAAAAATACATATTATTGCAAGGGGTTGAAGACAGGGCAACCGCATGAGTGTGCATTTTTTGCTCACAATGAATGTTTTCAGTATAGAATCACTTCCAATCATTCTTGAGGTGATAAAATTCCGAACAAATGTAGTTTGATAAATACACTCAATTTGTTCATAAAACGTTCGCGATCTCGCCCTGGGGTTGAAGATGATAAGAGAGCATTTAAGAACAAAAGATTACTATAACGATAGAATTGAATTCAGGTTAAAATCTATTGAAAAAAAGGTAAGTAAAATTGAATCGGATGGAAAATTTACCAATGACGTAAAGATGAGAAATTCTTTTCGACTAGTCAGTGACTCTATGTATTTATTACATCAAAAATATTCACGCGGTGATGAACTTTCATCTCTAAAGCCAGATCTACTCAAAGCGTTAGAGTATCGTCAATGGCAAAAAAATTATGCTGATGCATTACCTGATAACGAACAAGCTGAGCGTACAGGTTGGGAAGAAATTCGAGAAGATTACTTAGAAGAATTCCTGAAATGGCTAAGTTTTGCTTACTGTTTGGATATGGGTAAGGAGTATTACCTACATATGTTAGCTTTAATTGCTAATCAAGGTCTTGACTCATTATTGGATAAAATTGCCGTTGAGATGGGAGATTTTGAACGTGAAGTATCCAAAGAATTACTTTTTAAAAAGCGGTTTAGCAAGCTTTATAAAGTTATTGAAAGCGAGCCAGAAGCACGCCCTACCTTAGTAAAGGCATATTTAGATGCTTGGTATAAGCTAGAAGGAAGCCCTGATTACCATTTAATGGACACCGATGCCTATATAGGCTACTGGTGTTGGGAGGCTGCCTTAGTCGTTAAGCTTTATGACATTGACGATAGCAGTTTTATCGATCATGAATACTATCCAAAAGATTTAGTACATTGGCAAGGTAGCTCAAATAAGTAGAGAAGTGACGATACGAGATATTTGAAAGAATAAAAAACTACTAATTCGCAATAAAAAAATGGAAGCCTGTCAGTAAAAGCATTAAATATAAATGCAAGCATAATAGTTAAAGCACTTGAGTTATAAGAGAACAAATCATGTTACGAGATACCTTAAAAAATAAAGCATATTATGATGAACGTGTAGCGTTTAAAAAAGAATGTATTGCAGAGGATGTTGAAGAAATTAAATATGATGATACTGATTCAATAGAAGTAAAAATGAAAGGCTCGTTTAGGCTAGTCAGTGACTCTATGTATTTATTACATCAAAAATATTCACGTGGTGATGAACTCTCAACACTAAAGCCAGATCTACTCAAAGCGTTAGAGTATCGCCAATGGCAAAAAAATTATGCTGATGCATTACCTGACAATGAACAGGCTGAGCGTATAGGTTGGGAAGAAATTCGAGAAGATTACTTAGAAGAATTCCTGAAATGGCTAAGTTTTGCTTATTGTTTGGATATGGGTAAGGAGTATTACCTACATATGTTAGCTTTAATTGCTAATCAAGGTCTTGACTCATTATTGGATAAAATTGCAGTTGAAATGGGTGATGTTGAGCGTACAGTATCTAAAGAATTACTTTTTCAAAAGCGTTTTAGTAAACTTTATAATGTTATTGAAAGTGAACCTGAGCAGCAACCTGAATTATTAAAAGATTATCTAGACGTTTGGTATAAGTTAGAGGGAAGTCCTGATTATCACTTGATGAGTACAGATGCTTATATAGGTTATTGGTGCTGGGAGTCTGCATTGGTAACAAAACTGTACAATATTGATGACACCATTTATCTTAATCATCCTTATTACCCAAAAGACTTAGTGCACTGGAATGGAGAGTAAGTTAATGGCTGTTAGGGATAAACGTCGAAATATTCAATATTTCGAAGAGTTAGTCACTGAATTTGAGATTAAAATGCAGCTTACACAGAATCTGTTACACCCTCTACCTGTAGTAATTCAATAGTTCCTTAGCATGGTTTATTTAACACTGTGTTTAAAAGTCAAATCTTAACATAAAACAGGCAGATACATGGATTTACAACTAACCATACAAACGACTCACCTGGGTTTTGACTATGATATAGAGCTGCATAGTTGGCATCAAAAACTATGTGCTTATAGAGTATTTAATAACACTGAGCGCAAAGAGTTATTAGAAGGTGGGCTAGGGTTAGGACTTAACTTCATCACTCAGTTTGCATTAGGTGATGAATGGTTGGCGCAAATTCCCGAGCAGTATATTTCAATCACGAATGCTTTTCCTGAGCATCAGTATCAGCTTTTGTGGCTTGCCGCTAATAGTGAACAAGCCGCGCAATTGCTATTAATGCGCCCATTATTATTAGTGCTTATTTGTGAGCAGTACTCAATTGATAATGAAAAGGCATTAGCATTGAGTCAGCTAGGACAACGCGACATTCTGAGTGAACTCGGATACGACAATTCGAAAGCCACACTCAAATTTATCGACAAGCTAACACTCAAGTTTGATAGAGATATAGAGTTAAAGTTTTTGAAAAAACTGTTAGACAAGAGAATGTGTCGTTACAAAGTTTTTAAACATCATCAGGTAATAAACTATTTGACCATAAGCCTGGATAACCGATACCCATTTCTAACCTGCACAAAATTGGGCCATGCTATAGCAAATGATAAAAGTATCAAAAGAGGGCCGTTACGTGCTTGTTTGGCTGACACCATAGCACTTGGTTTAGCGCTCGGAATAAATGAGCCTGCTAATAGAATTGGCCAGCTTTCGTCATTTGATGAGCTTGAAAGATTGCATCAACAATGGATTGATCAACGTAATGATATTGAAAGATTGGAACACAGGCCAGTTGATGCTGATGCACCATATCCACAATTGATCGCGAGTGAGCCTAACTTTCCCGCAATAGATAATTATGATGCGCTTATTAATGAAGGTATGACTCAAAAGCATTGTATTGCTGTTTATCACAATCGAATTGTATCAGGACATTATTTCGCGTTTAAAATGGATCTCCCACAAAGAGTAACCATTGGAGTGAAAGTCAATAAACGCATTGGCATACTTGAATTGGACCAAATCAAGGGAATACGCAATGCAATCGCAACTAATGAAACCCAAGAGTTAGTCTATGCATGGTTTGAGAGAGTGAAGAAAATCTATAAGCAAGGTTATGATCATCAGGTGGAGTTAAAAACTTAGTTGTCTAATTCACAAACTCTGGCTTTGGTGATTGCAAAGATGCGTTTCAACAATTTCAACATCACATCACCAGGCAAACTCGATTGTCTAACAAAGATACCGTCGTAAAACATGCACAAACACATCAAAAAAACATACCACGTGTTTTATTAAAGTCAGGTGGTGAAAACTGGCATAAAAAGCGCTCTGATGTATAGATTTGAACCTAAAAGGTAATAATTCAAAGTTGAATCGAGTTTAAGTTATTGATTAATAATGGCTTAAAGTCCCAGTCAAAAGTTGACACAAAAGTCATTTGGTTTGACAAGCCACAAACAGGTTATCAACTCATAAACACAAATATCCTATTTAACATAATATACATTGTGCGCATAGTTATGTGCAGGTCATATATGCGTATATTTGCTGTTATGTTAAATATCGAGATTGTTAGTTATTTTATGGTTCCTGTACGTATAGCGTAATTTATCGCATCAGCACGATGTTTAAAATCGTGCTGAGATTGTCTGCTTTAACTTTTTACTACTCATACGTGGCAATTATTTAATTTCAGCAAGATGATTTAAGGGTTTGTTTGCTGCACTTTGATGGCGTTCAGTCTGTGTTGTGTGTAAATACTGTGATGTGGTATCGATACTTTCGTGGCCGGCATCTGCTTGTACATGTGACAATGGACGCTGATTAATATTGATGTCGTGCGTAATACCTGTGTGGCGAATGTTGTGTGCAGTAAGCTTACGCATTAATTGGCTGTCGTGATCGAATCCATCTTTTGCTGCGTTGTCGGCTGCTAGATTGATTAACTTATCGATTTCATCTCGTATGTGTCTTATCCCTAGATTGGCATTGACGCTTCCAGATTCTCGTCCGTGGGCAGCGGCTTTGTGTCTGATAAAGATAGGATGTTGATCGTTAATGTTGGGTAAATCTGTTAAGCCTAAATATTGCCGGTATTGAACAAGGCTTTTAAGTAATACTTTGGAAATGGCGATGTTGCGTGCTTTGCCGCTTTTAGAGAATGGCACGTGAAAATACCAAATGCTTGAATGTGGGTCTTGCCTGAATTGACTCATTATGGGTGCATAACCTGCACGTGCACTGATTTCAGATATACGTAAATAGCAGCTATATAATAGTGTGATTAAAAATAAACTACGTTGATGTTGCTCTGGCTGCTTGTGGGCTAATTGCTCAGCGGTGCTGACAACATAGGACCATTGTAATTCAGTAAAAGCATGGTGATTGTTGTCTTCGTCCAGGGTGAATTTACGTTTAATGGCAAAACGGCTGTGCTTGAGCCATAGCTGTGCTGGGTTGCGCTCGGTATATTCTTCACTAATTAAGTAGCCATAAAATGATGATAATATTGCTACTTTTGTCTTTAAAGCATTGTCACTTAATTGATATGGCAGGCATTTACCAAGTTGTTTTTTGCCTATAAATGGCCGCCATTGCACATTGGGAATTCGTTCGCCGCTGGCTTTATCTAGTTTAAATTGTGCCACATTAAAGTAGCCAATTAAGTTGTTTGGTGGTGATTGACAATAATCAATGTATTTGGCGATGTCTTTGCGTGTGACTGCGATTGGTGACAATGAAACGACATCAAAACACCAATGCAAATAAGTTGTCATCTCGCTACGGTACGCTTTATAGTTGTTTTCTGACTGTTTTTGTTCAAATAACCAGTCGGCACAATGTTCAATAATGAGGCCTGCATCTGCCACTTTATCGATTGAAATGCGGGTTATGTAATGGTTAACGAATGCATTACCTTGCAATACATGATCTGCAGCGTCAAAAAGTGGTAATACTGGCGGTAGCGGCTCTGTTGTCATTACGATAGCTTTTAATTTTAGGTTATTGATTATATGTATATTATAGCCAATTATGCTTGATGCCGATAACGTTATTTATCGGCATCAATTGATGTGACTCGCTGATGCACTTAGCTAATAATGGAGGTTTGAAGGTTAATGTCTTTGTCGTATATGGTTTGTTCTGTTGACCTGGGCTTCTCGGATAATGGGCAATTTTGTTGGCACTGTGTTTTTTGACAACTCCACAGGCATAATTGCCATAGAGTTTGCTTACTGTCACGGTCTAAACATTGTAAATCGGCTGCGCATAAATGCCCTGCTTTAATCAGTTGTGCTACTTTACTGCTTTCTATCGCTACATTGATTTTGGCCATATCGCCTTCCTCATCGTCACATCATATATTTTATAATACATTGTTGAGAATGATTATCAATTAGATTGTTGCGTGTCATTATCGTTTTGTGAACTTTATCGAGCAATACGCCCTGCTTTGTCAGCCATTATTTATAAAGAGATACCTATTAGGGTTTCAATTGCAGAAAACATGGGCTGCAAACCAACCTGGTTGATATCAACGAGATTGTGAGGATTTTTTATGAGATAGCTGACAGCTGATGATTGCTTCACTCACCGTCTAGTATCAAATGCAGCCCTCACTCTTTATCGTTGCTTCATATATTATCGGCAATTTTTTAAGCTTACCTGCCCTGGTGTTATAAGGGTAAGCACTGAACATTTACGTTACCTGTTTTATCCAGTTTGTGCTTGCACTGTTACTTACACTCTATAGATGCACTATCATATGCACTATCATATGCACTATCATATGCACTATCATATGCACTATTACATGCACTATTACCTACATTCTTGCTGATACTATTAATTTGGATTATCGGCTAGAAAATCATAAATGAGGGTTCGCTGTTGATTTTGATAATCAAACATAACGAATGCCCGCCAAACCATATAATTACTGCTGCATGAGCCAAAAATAAGTGTGCCGTGTGCTTCATTGTCTGTTACAGAAGATAATGAAACAGGTATAACACCCATAAACATATCTCTCCCTTCTATTCTCATTGAAATATTAGTGATCGCTTGTGTTGATTTTAGCGTAATATTTATTGGTTTTTCGCTCGGAGTATGCACCGGATCGATCATTAAGCCGACGCTGATATCTGCAACGTTCTTGCTACATTCTCCTGTGGAAAATTGACATAATGTAAGATCTTCTGCAAAAGATGTTTGGTCTGTATTTTTTTTATTGTCACATGCCACTAAAAACATTGAAGAAATGACTAGTGTCGAGATTTTGATTATTTTATACACGAGGATTAACCTTTACTCATTAATTGATAACATTCTCTTATAGACCTTGATCTAGATCAACTTTGATGCATGTTGTGAAGTATCTTTTTTGACTCAGCTCAAGTATCATTACACCGCCTCGTGATAGAGACAATAAACTCGAGGTAACACATTGACAAATAGCTGTAAAAATAGTCAACACTGGCTAGTTTTGTAACCATTTGTCAACTTAACAGGTAAAGCTCGCTTTGCTAAATATTAAAGTATAAGTAATAAGCCGTGGAAGCATTATGATGAACCATTCCCAGTCTACAGGCGCTGATTACAATTACACTATTGTTCGCCAATTCGCATTAACCACAGTTTTGTGGGGAATCTTTGGTATGGCAGTAGGTGTATTTATTGCGGCTCAGTTAATCTGGCCACAACTGAACTTCGACACACCTTGGTTAACGTTTAGTCGTTTACGACCTTTACATACCAATGCGGTGATTTTCGCGTTCGGAACATCAGCCCTTTTCGCTACATCCTACTATGTTGTGCAACGTACTTGTCAAGTCCGTCTATTTGCGCCTAAATTAGCCGCATTTACATTTTGGGGTTGGCAAGCCGTTATTATTGCAGCTGCAATTACACTACCTTTGGGTATTACCCAAAGTAAAGAGTATGCAGAATTAGAGTGGCCTATTGATATCGCGATTGCGATTATTTGGGTGAGCTATGCAATTGTCTTCTTTGGCACAATCGCTAAACGAACTACGTCACATATTTATGTGGCTAACTGGTTCTTTGGTGCCTTTATTATCACTGTTGCTGTATTACACATTGTTAACTCAATGGTTGTACCCGTTAGTTTGACTAAGTCATACCCTATATATTCTGGTGCGGTCGATGCAATGGTTCAGTGGTGGTATGGTCATAATGCGGTAGGCTTCTTACTTACTGCCGGTTTCTTGGGGATGATGTATTACTTCGTACCTAAGCAAGCTGGTCGCCCTGTGTATTCTTACCGTTTGTCTATTGTTCACTTTTGGGCATTGATTGCGTTATACATTTGGGCCGGTCCTCACCATTTACATTACACTGCCCTTCCTGACTGGACTCAGTCTTTAGGTATGGTGATGTCATTAATTCTATTCGCACCTTCTTGGGGCGGTATGATTAACGGTATTATGACCCTGTCTGGTGCTTGGCATAAGCTACGTACAGACCCAGTATTACGTTTCTTAGTTGTTTCATTGTCTTTCTATGGTATGTCTACCTTCGAAGGCCCAATGATGGCAATCAAAACAGTAAACGCATTATCTCATTACACTGACTGGACTATTGGTCACGTTCACTCTGGCGCGCTAGGCTGGGTTGCAATGGTGTCAATTGGTTCGTTATATCACTTAGTTCCTGTGTTGTTTAATCAAGGCCGCATGTATAGCACTTCGCTTGTTAATGTGCATTTCTGGTTAGCGACTATCGGTACGGTGTTGTATATCGTAAGTATGTGGATTTCTGGTGTTATGCAAGGCCTTATGTGGCGTGCAGTAAACTCTGACGGTACGTTAACGTACAGTTTTGTTGAGAGTTTAGAAGCATCTTATCCATTCTACTTCGTCCGCTTTATCGGTGGTTGTTTCTTCTTAACTGGTATGTTGATTATGGCTTATAACGTTATTCGTACCGTTAAAGCGCCTAAAGATTCACTACCTGCTATTGCAGAAGCTTAAGGAGCAGATTCGATGAAATTTAATCATGAATTAATTGAAAAGAACGTCGGCCTGCTAGCCATTTTCACTGTTATCGCCATTAGTTTTGGTGGTTTGGTGCAAATTACGCCGCTAATTTTTCAAAAAGACACGACTGAAGCGGTTGAAGGTTTGATCCCTTACACTGCGTTACAGATTGAAGGTCGTGACGTTTATGTCCGTGAAGGTTGTTATAACTGTCACAGCCAGATGATCCGTCCTTTACGTGCTGAAACTGAACGTTATGGGCATTACTCTGTCGCTGGCGAATCTGTTTGGGACCACCCTTTCCAATGGGGTTCTAAGCGTACAGGTCCTGATCTTGCTCGTGTTGGTGGTCGTTACAGCGATAAATGGCATGAAGTGCATTTAATGAACCCACGTGATGTGGTGCCACAGTCGAACATGCCTGGTTTCCCTTGGTTAGCTGAAAATACGCTAGACGGTGAACTCACTGGTGACAAGATGACTATCTTACGTAACCTGCACAAAGGCGGTTATAAAGGTAATGATCTTTACACTGATGAAGAGATTGCTGGCGCTCAAAAAGCGGTTGAAGGCAAAACTGAACTACAAGCACTAATCGCGTATTTGCAATCTTTGGGTCACGCACTCAAGTAGGAGGCAATAATGGATTACGGTACTTTTCAAGGCATTTTAACCATTATTGTCATGGTGACGTTTGTCGGGATCTTTTACTGGGCATACAGTAAGCACAGCAAGTCGAAATTTGACGAAGCGGCTAACTTAGTATTTTCAGACGACGAACTGGCTAAAATGTCTAAAGACTCAGGAGAGCAGAAGTAATGATTATGAGTAACTTCTGGAGCATTTGGATTTCTGTACTGACGATTGTGGTCATTGTTGGTTGTTTTATTCTGCTTAAGCTAGTGAATAATAATTACACTGGTGTAGAAGAAGGCAAATCAATGGGCCACAAGTTTGATGGCATTGAAGAACTCAATAACCCGCTACCAAAGTGGTGGGCTTATATGTTCTATCTGACTATCGTGTTCGGTGTGATCTATTTAGCTCTATACCCAGGCCTAGGTAACTACAAAGGTCTGTTTGGTTGGACAAGTTCTAACCAAAGTATTGGTACTGAAAATGGTATTAAAGCCGATTCAGCAGCAGCACTTGAAGCCGCAAAAGCAGAAAACCGTTTATCACAGTATGACCGCGAAGTGGCCCATGCTGATGAAAAATATGGTCCTATTTTTGCTGCGTACTTAGCAACTCCGTTAGAAGAGTTAGTTAACAATGAAGAAGCATTGAAAGTGGGTGGCCGTTTGTTTTTACAAAACTGCGCTCAATGTCATGGTTCGGATGCGCGTGGCGGTAAAGGCTTCCCTAACCTTACTGATTCAGATTGGTTATACGGTGGCGATTTAGCCACTATTAAAACCACGTTAATGAATGGTCGTAACGGTATGATGCCGCCTAAAGGTGGTTTACCTATCGAAGACAGCGAGATTAAAGGTCTTGCTGAATACGTCATTAAACTGTCTGGTGGTGAACACGACGAAGCATTAGCTGCTCAAGGCCAAGGATCGTTCATGAAAGGTTGTTTTGCGTGTCATGGTATGGACGCAAAAGGCAACAAGTTCATGGGTGCCCCTAACCTAACGGACAATGTTTGGTTATATGGCGGAAGCCGTGGCGTTATTTCTGAGTCAATCATTAACGGTCGTGCCGGTGTTATGCCTGCATGGAAAGACATTCTCGGTGAAGAGAAAGTTCACGTTATTGCTGCTTATGTTTATAGCTTATCAAACAAATAGTTATCAATAGCTAAATATAAGGCCTCGAGATAATCGAGGCCTTTTTTTTAAGTGATTATTAAGCTGTTACGCGTTAAAATACTGCGGTAAATTTTTACACTATATTTAGGATGTATCATGTCGAATCAACCCCCTTGGTATAAACAATTTTGGCCTTGGTTTTTAATCGTTTTACCAATGTGTGCCGTTATTGCCAGCTTAACCACATTAAAAATTGCGTTAGATAATTCTGACTCTTTGGTTGCTGAAGAATATTACAAAGAAGGCAAAGCCATTAACATGGACTTGCGCAAGATAAAATATGCGCAGCAAATAGGCATGAAGTTTTTAGTTAAAGTCACTGACCAAGAGTTACAAATCACTCAACAAGGTGGTCCTGAATATCGTGCAGCGTTAAATGTCCGTTTTTATCACCCAACGATTGAAGCGAACGATTTCAGTTTAAATGCGACTGCTGATGCTAACTATGTTTATCGCATTCCTTTAGATGCTGCAATCAAAGGCCCCTGGGAAGTACGTATTGAAGGTTTTGATGCAAAATGGCGAATTCAACAACGTATCGAAATTAAAGATGACGTTGAATATTGGCTTAATTAATTTATGACCTCTTGTTTCCATTGTAATGAACCCGTTCTCACTGGCGAGCAATTTACAACCATAATCAACGGGCAAGCACAACCTATGTGTTGCCCTGGCTGTCAGGCTGTGTCTCAAGCTATTATTGATGCAGGATTAACGAGCTATTATCAGTTCCGAAGTGAGCCAGGTAACCGCCAAACCGCATTAGTACCAGAGCAGTTAACCCAATACAGCGCGTACGATCTGCCTGAAGTTCAGCAAGACTTTGTTCATAAGCAAGGTGAAATCGACTCTACCTCATTATCAATTGATGGCATAACCTGCGCTGCTTGTGCCTGGTTAATTGAACACAAACTCAAGCCAATTAACGGGGTAACCAATGTCCTGGTTAATTCAACCACACAACGGGCTATGGTGAGTTGGGATAATAGCACCATAAAATTAAGTGAAATCTTACAACTTATTAGCCAAATTGGTTATCAAGCTGCGCCTTATCAAGTTGACGAGCAAGAAAAACAATCCAAAGCTGACAGCCGAAAATTCTTATTACGACTTGGTTTGGCGGGCTTTGCTACCATGCAAGTCATGATGTTTGCCCTCGCCTTGTACACGGGTTACTTTACTGATTTAGAAGTCGAATTTAGAGATTACTTTCGCTGGGTCAGTTTAATTTTTGCCGCACCAGTCGTGTTGTATTCTGCTCAACCCTTTTATTTTAGTGCCCTGCGCAGTCTGTTAAGTGGCAAACTTAACATGGACGTTTCTGTCTCTATTGCTATTGGTGGCGCGTTTATCGCCAGTTGTGTTGCGACAATACAAGGTAATGGTGAAGTTTATTTTGAATCAGTTTCAATGTTTACCTTCTTTTTATTACTCGGGCGCTATTTTGAGCAAACAGCCAGACAAAGGGCTTCGGTCAGCTCGAGTAATTTACATAAATTAGTACCGTTAACCGCTCATTTAATTAAAGATGGCCAAACCACCGAAATAGCGGCAAAGCAGTTACGCATTAACGATATTATTTTAGTTAAACCTGGTGAAGTTATTGCTGCCGATGCTGTTGTTGTGTCGGGTAAATCTAGTGTCAATGAAGCCATGCTCACGGGTGAACAAATGCCCATCACTAAACAGTTAAACGATAATGTTTATGCGGGCACCATTAATGTTGAGCAACCCATTCAAGTAAGAGTCAATGCATTAGGTCAAGATCAATTAGTGGCCGAAATTATTCGTCTTCAAGAGATGGCATCAAATAACAAACCCGCTATTGCATTGGTGGCAGACCGATTAGCCCGGTATTTTTCCGCAACCATTTTGTCAATCGCGCTCATAACTTATATTGTGTGGTCGTTTATTTCACCAGACGATGCATTCTGGGTCACCTTATCAGTACTTGTGGCTACTTGTCCTTGCGCCCTCGCCTTGGCAACTCCTACCGCTGTTACCTGCGCTACCGCTATTTTTACTCAATTAGGCATCATCACTCGCAAACCTGGTGTGTTTGAAAAATTGACTCAAATAAATCATGTGGTGTTTGATAAAACCGGCACATTAACCTGTGGCCAACTGTCGATTGGTGAAGTTACAGTCGAAAAAAATTATTCACAGGCTCAAGTTTTGGCTATTGCTGCTGCCATTGAACAAGGTTCGTTACATCCCATTGCACATGCTTTTAAACCTTATTTTGATAATCGCTATAATTTTACTGAGCTTGAACACCATGTTGGATTGGGCATTACAGCGACTCTAGACAATCAATCAATAAAGATCGGTAAACATGCGTTTGTATTGCCTCATCAACATCAAAATGTATCGAATTCCAATAACCACACTCAACATTCGCAACTGATTTATTTGTCGATAGACAATCAACTGGTTGCGCAGATTGAAATGCTTGATCAACTGCGAATAGACAGTCAGCAAACGGTTAACCAACTCGCTCAATCTAAAATTGAGTTAAGTATTGCCAGTGGCGACAGCTCCGGGCATGTTGAATATTTAGCGCAAAAGTTGGGGATCACAGATGTACACGCGGGGTTATCACCTCAAGGTAAGCTGCAATTCATTAATCAATTACAACAAACTAAAAAAGTAGCCATGTTTGGTGATGGAATAAATGATGCCCCTGTTTTAGCGGGTGCAAATTTGTCGGTGGCCATGGGGAGTGGCAGTGCGATTGCGAAAAACAGTGCGGATCTCATTTTACTAGGAGATCACTTGTCACGGTTTAACGATGCGATTAATGTAGCTAAACAAGCCCAGCGTATCATCCATCAAAATTTATTATGGGCATTTGCTTATAACGTTATTATTTTACCATTGGCTGTGACTGGACATGTCGCGCCTTATGTTGCGGCAATTGGTATGTCTGTTAGTTCACTGATTGTGGTGAGTAACAGTTTAAGGCTTCTTAGGATAAAACTATGAGTATCATCTACGTACTAATCCCCATTGCAATGTTGTTTGTAATGATTGCCGTAGCCATTTTCTTTTGGGCGGTGAAGTCAGAACAGTTTGATGATTTAGACAGGCAAAGTGTGTCTATATTATTTGACGATGAAGCCAAAAAACCACAACAAGCTGATGATTTAGCCAATAAACCAGAGTAAACAGCGTGATTGAATATAATGTAGGTGGCGCGTTTATTGTTGGCTTAATGGGCGCAGCTCACTGTTTTGGTATGTGCGGTGGTTTAATTGGCGCATTTTCTGCCAATATACCCAACAACGGCCAAAGCAGATTAGCTAACCAGTTAAGCTTTTTATTAAGCTATAACTTGGGACGCATCAGCAGTTATACCCTCGCAGGGGCTTTAGTAGGTGGTAGCGCATCGGCATTAGGACAATTATTTGATGCCGATATCTATTTGTTGTGCTTACGAATTTTTGCCGGCGTTATGATGATATTCACGGGTTTATACATCGCGCAGATTTGGTTTGGTATTGTTCATATTGAGAAAGTAGGCAAGGTTTTATGGCGCTATTTACAGCCATTAACCCGGAAACTATTACCCATTAAACATCCACATCAGGCATTACTTGCTGGAATGGTTTGGGGTTGGCTACCGTGTGGATTAGTTTATAGCACACTCACTTGGTCAGTTGCTTCGGGCAGTGCGCTGCAAGGTGCATTGATTATGTTAGCGTTTGGTCTAGGGACATTACCGGCTTTATTTGCAGCAGGAATGGCAGCAAAAACCTTAGCGCAATGGGTACAAAAGCGTGCAGTGAGATTACTGAGCGGTTTGTTATTGGTGTTGTTTGGTTTACAAACACTCTACATTGCTTTTAATCAGCTAAACTAGTTAGTAACATTAATTTGGTTTAATATAGTAAAGTTTATACAAACTGAGAATGGGTATGACTTCAGAACTAATCAAAGCTCGTCGACCGTCAACTAGCGGATGCGCAATTCATTGCCATGACTGCAGTATGGAAGCCTTATGCATCCCTTTTACTCTTAATAATGATGAATTAGACAAACTCGATAGCATTATTGAACGTAAAAAGCCTATTCAAAAAGGCGACCTTATTTTTAAGTCTGGCGACGGACTCAAATCTCTTTATGCTATTCGCTCAGGTACCATTAAAAGTTACACCATAACCGAACAAGGCGATGAACAAATTACCGGTTTTCATCTTGCGGGTGATGTGATTGGTTTTGATGGTATACATGCGCTGCAACATCAAAGTTTTGCGCAAGCATTAGAAACCTCAATGGTGTGTGAAATCCCTTACGATACCCTCGATACCCTCGCCGGCACCATGCCAAAACTCAGACAACAAATAATGCGTTTAATGAGCAGTGAAATTATGACTGACCAAGAAATGATTTTATTACTGTCGAAGAAAAATGCCGAAGAACGCTTAGCCGCGTTTATTAATAATTTATCTAAGCGTTTTGGTAACCGTGGGTTTTCATCAAAAGAATTTAGATTAACCATGACTCGCGGTGATATCGGCAATTATTTAGGGCTCACGGTTGAAACCATTAGTCGTTTATTAGGTCGATTCCAAAAGGCTGGGTTAATTGAAGTCAATGGTAAATACATCAGTATTGTAGACCATGATGAACTGGCCAAATTAGCTGGCAACTCACGCATCGCAACTTAAAGCTAATTAGTATGATCTACCTCAAAGTTTATTTATTAGTAAACGGTAATACTATAAGCAGTTAATATAAAAACAAAATTCAACAGCTTTGGAGGTTTTATGAAGGATTATAAAAAGATTTTAGTGGTGATTAACCCTACAACTGATCATCAACCAGCATTAGCTCGAGCAGTAGAGCTTGCGAGTAAAAGTAATGCTGTCATCACTGCATTTTTATCTATCTTTGATTTCTCATACGAAATGACCTCTATTTTGTCTAGCCAAGAACGTGAAGCAATGCGCCAAGGCGTTATTGACCAACGCGTTGCATGGTTAGAAAATGCAATTAGTGGGTATAGCAGTAAAAAATTGACCATTAATACTGAAGTGGTTTGGCATAACCGCCCTTTTGAAAGTGTGATTAATTATGCGATGAAAGGGGCTTATGACCTTATTGTAAAAAGTACTCATCAACACGATAAGCTCAAAGCGGTGATTTTTACTCCAACCGATTGGCATTTAATGCGTAAGTCACCTGTTCCTGTGTTGATGGTTAAAGAACACGATTGGCCAGTGCAAGGTAAAATTGTTTGTGCTGTTAATGTTGTGTCGGAAGATGATGATCATCAAACTCTTAATGGTAAAATCATTAATCACGCCCTCGATTTAGCGAAAAAGTTCTCTGCCAGTGTTCACCTTGTGAACGGCTACCCAGGTACACCCGTTAATTTAGCCATTGAATTACCAGACTTTGATGCCAACATTTATAACAATACGGTGAGAATGCAACACGAACAACGTGTGCAATATCTTGCGCAAGCTTATAACATTCCGCTTGAGAATTGTCATGTTGAGGAAGGATTGCCAGAAGATGTTATTCCTGAACTTGCCGCTAAATTAGATGCTGAATTAGTGGTGTTAGGGACTGTCGGTCGCACAGGGTTTTCAGCTGCATTAATTGGTAATACCGCTGAACATGTTATTGATAGCATTAATTGTGACTTATTAGCGATTAAACCTGACGGATATAAATCACCTTTAGAAGATTAGTCGATTAAGAGTAAGCGAAAACCTTTACCCTGCCCTCGATTACTGGAATAATACGCGCCCTGAAACACTTGGTTACTGGGCGCATTTTTATGTCTGAAGTTGAAGTCGATACAATCGCAAAAAAAAATATTACTCGTATGAATAAACTGCAAAAACGTTTGCGCCGCGAAGTCGGTTCTGCGATTGCAGATTACAATATGATCGAAGAAGGTGATCGTGTGATGTGTTGTTTGTCTGGCGGTAAAGACAGCTACACCATGCTAGATATTTTATTAAATCTTCAGCAGCGTGCCCCAATCAAGTTTGAAATTGTTGCGGTAAACCTAGACCAAAAACAACCAGGTTTTCCTGAGCATATCCTTCCAGCATACCTAGACAACATTGGCGTGCCATACCACATTCTTGAAAAAGACACTTACTCTATCGTTAAAGAGAAAGTACCTGAAGGTAAAACCACTTGTGCGTTGTGCTCTCGTTTACGTCGTGGCACCTTATATGGATTTGCCCAACATATTGGCGCAACCAAGATTGCTTTAGGCCATCACCGTGATGACATTATCGAAACGATGTTTTTGAATATGTTTTATGGCGGTAAACAAAAAGCGATGCCACCTAAGTTATTGTCTGATGACGGCGCTAACATGGTGATCCGTCCATTGGCATATTGCCGTGAAAAAGACATCGAAGCTTATTCTGATCTTAAAGAATTCCCGATTATTCCGTGTAACTTGTGTGGCTCACAAGAAAACCTAAAGCGTGGCGAAATTAAAAACATGCTAAAACTTTGGGATAAACAATCACCGGGTCGTATTGAAACCATCTTTACTGCGATGCAAAATACTGCGCCGTCTCAAGGTGTTGACCGTCAGCAATTTGATTTTGTATCGCTCAAGCGCAATCCCGATGCAGAAAAGAAAGGTGATGTTGCAGATGCCGATTTACCGGCTTTTGATTTTGTCGACATCAGTAACAATGGCCATATTAATTTAGATATCAGTAATCGAATTGATATTGTCGCGACGTTCAAGCCGTAATGATTTACGAAGATACATTACTTATTTAATAAAAAAAGCGTTGATTAATATCAACGCTTTTTTTATTGAAATTGATTACACTTTTACATTTAAGGACGAGAGATTGCGATTCATTATACTAAAATTGATTAGTGATTAGTGATTAGTGATTAGTGATTAGTGATTAACGAGGGGACTGACCACATTCGGTTTTTCACTAAATGTAATGTGTGTTAACTGATTTATTTGCTCAAGGCTAAGTGTTAACTTGCCGCTCGAGGGTTGTTGCACATCATCGATAATGATAGTGGTGTCGGCAGTTAAAAATTCAAACGTAATACCGTCAATGGGTTTACGGAAATACTTCATCGGAAAACCTTGTAGGCCATCAAGTAAACGATCCATATCGATATTGAGTGCAAGTAACTCTGCTTGGGTATATTGTTGTTGAGTTGAGCGAGCCCGTACTTGCATTGCAATAGCACATTGATCCGCATTGCCTGCAACAACAATATTAACTAAGCCCCTATCCGATTTTAATTGTGCATCATATGGAATATATAAACGTTGTTGATCTGTATACGTTAAAGGATATGTTTGATTTTCTGTGGTAATACTGCCAGAGGTAATAGTGCAGTCTGTTGTCACAGGAACACTAAACGCTAACTCAACAAGTGGGTAGTTTTGTTTGTTCACTTGCTTTAGGCGATCATAAAAGCCAACGTACTCTAGTGAAACGGTTTCAGCGACGCTGCTACTGGCAACAAATGCGGCCGATAATATAAATAATCCATGACGTAGCGGGCGGTTAAACATTGGCTTGGTTTCCTGTTAAAAAAGATTTGTTATGTTTTAGCATTTCAAGCAGCTCATCAATGTATTCATCCTTTCGTTCAGAATAATTAATCAACCCGAATACTAACTTCTCTGCAGTCGGTTTTATTTTTTGTGCTCGTAAATCAGCACGTATCGAGCGAAATAGTCGATAGGCTTGATTGGTGTTTAAATTAATCATATAGGCAATAATTGAATCTTTGGGCGAATCAAATACCGCCACTTCATGGTTTTTGCCATTGTCTCGTGCTAACGGTACTAAGCCACAGCCTTGAGAAAAGCACCATTGGCCGAAAAAATTATTTCCTTCAACCGCAAAGCGCGAACTTCCCCAGCCACTCTCATTTGCGGCTTGCACCAATACCATGTTAACCGGAATAGTATCAATTCGTTTGAGTAACGGCGTTAACGTGGTGCGAGTTAATGATTTTATATCATACTGATATTTGTTAATAATCGATTGTAAACGTTCAGTATCTGTTTGGTTTAAACCAATGCCGTTATCAATTTGTTCAATCATTGCGAGTAAGAATTGGCGTTCGTGAATAATAATTTGGTTTTGTGCTTCTATAGCGGGTCGTAAGTAGTCAAAAAAGCTTTGTTTTTTTGTGTCTATGTCTTCAATATTGGTAAAATCCGGCATTTTGCCTAAATCAATATTGTGTAACTGCCCTAAAGCAGAATGCGGTGAAGAAGGCGTCGATTTGGGAATGACAAACACTCTTATAGCCAACAATGCAATAACGGCTAAACCCAATGCAAATGTCATTTGACCAATATTGCCTAACTTCAATCGTACCTACCTTATTTTGTATGGTATTAAACGGGATAATTATAACCTTAAAACCCTCATGATTCATCAAAGGCACTTTGCGATTACTCTTATTGAGTCATCTATTAAGCGACAATTACGGTGGCCGGTCTAGCGACAATTATCTTGGCCGGTTGATCTGATAAGGTTCGGTACAGCAGAACGGAGGAGTTCACTGTGCCGGGAACACGAATCACTGATCAGCAGGTCA
>NZ_JBOZPS010000050.1:0-1849 GCF_050849305.1 Shewanella sp. MF05960
GAAATTCTCTTTGAAGTGGTCAATATGCATGGTGTGCTCCCGAAAAAAGGGAGTATAAGATCATAGCGAGATGTTAACGTCAAATAGTGCGTCAAATTGTTCAAAAAACATTCACGATCTCGCCCTGTACGGTTACCCTGGACAGCATAACTATTGAGGTGATTAGCAAGGATATTCTGTTAATGTTTTTTATGTATGCCAGTTAAATCAAAATCATAGTACGACAATTGATTTATCACCTTATCATTAACAAATTCGCTTTTGTTAACTTCAATGCTTCCATTTACGATATTGATTTCGCTTAAATTACTACTTAACGTCAAGTTTGGGATTTCAACTAGAGTAGAGTCAATATATTGGTATCCTTTCAATACTTGAAGCTTATTTCCAGTATGATATTTAATCAAAACATACTCTATTTCATCTTTTTTTATTAATGTGATGTCTGGTGTATGCCCCTTCAAACGAGCAGCAATATACGGAACACCCATATCATATGCTAAAACATAAGTATCAGGCGTCGGTAAACAAATACCCGATTTATCTTCATGTAAAAGCTTAACTTGATCAAATCTTTTTGACTTAACATCATCACTACTAAATTGAACTGTTATAGGCTTTATCACTTTTATTTGAATACAATCAGAAGCAACTGCAAAATGACTCACTGTCAGTAATAAGACTGTTAAAATAATTAATGTAAACTTCATATACACCTATCAATAAGTTTGTTTTTATTGATGCTTAGAATGTCATTCCTCGACTAATTTGTCTTGTGCGAACTTAATCAATTGAGCAGCATATTCTTTATTAAATTCAAACGTAGTATTATCAAAAACGTACTGGGCGTGATCACTAACCGCTAGCCAATTCTGTTGTATTATATACAGCTTTGCTAACTCTTCATGAGCAGCAGTAACTGACGATTTAGGTAGCTCAACATCCAATGCTAAAAACTCTTTATGGAGTGAAATAGCATGATTTATATCTTGCGCTATAAACATACCACTTTCATATAGCCAAGCCAGTGTAGAGTAAGCCATAGGGTCTTTTGCATTGACTCTTTTTGTTGCTTCCTTAACTAACCGAACACCATTACCTGTGTGCAAACTAAGTGGAACCAAACCTCTCCAATACCCCATACCAATGGCTTTTTCACACCAGAGTTCAAGCTTCTCGGGAGCATTAATTAAACTTTTTTGACACTGTTCAGCTGCAACACTAACCTTTAAGTGAGGATCATTTATATCAATTGAATCATCCCACCTTGGACCTGCTGCATTGGCGGAAATAGCCACACAGAATAAAGATAATGAAAATATTTTTATCATGTCAAAATACCTTCTAAAAATACTTTTTCTGAGGGAGATGTACAGTAAAAGAGGGCATTGGCGAAGGAATAAATGCGCCTTTTCGATAAAAATAAGTGTCTTGTAAAGATTTACTTTCATCTGATTGACCTTCACAAATACCATTATCAGAGCATATAGCACCACCAACATACTCTATAATACTCATACTATTAACATTCATACTTAGCATCAATGAATCAATACCAACATGTTTGTTTCCTGCATTAAACGCATGATATCTTTGCATAAAAGCGACTATACGAGCGTGTTTATACACTTGTAAATTCGTTTTCAATATACTTGCCCACATTTGATTTCGCTGTATGTGAGAATCTGAACAAGAACCTGTATTGGCATCCTCCCAGCTACACAGGGGCTGATCATACTCGATCGCTTTTCATACATCCTTTTTAAAAACAAAGAGATAAAAAATAGCTTGATTGATCTCGCCAGTGTGATCAAATAGCGCTCTTTTTCTTTGTCTTTATACTTAATAT
>NZ_JBOZPS010000051.1:0-1824 GCF_050849305.1 Shewanella sp. MF05960
ACTTGTTAGAAATAAAAGGTTGCCTAGTCACCATCGATGCCATGGGATGTCAGAAAGCGATAGCTCAGAAAATTTTGGATAAAGAAGCGAATTATCTGCTGGCACTTAAAGGCAATCAGCCTATGTTCTTTTCCCAGGTAGAGAAATTATTAGGACCAGAAATTAGCCGCCAGTGTCAGGATGGAACGCTATTTCAGGAAGCGGATTACCAACGGAATAGAGAAGAGTACCGGTGCTGTATTGTGACCAATGACATGAGTCAAATCCCCGCAGCGGCAGATTGGCCAATGTTAACGACAATTGGGGTGATCATTTCTTATCGAAAAGAAAAAGGCAAAGTATCCAAAGAGTTAAATTTTAGATACTACATCAGTTCAGCCACGCTAACGGCAGAAGAGTTGGCAGCAAGTGCCCGAGAGCATTGGAGTATTGAAAATGGATTGCACTGGAAACTTGATGTTGGAATGAAAGAAGATGATTGTCGTATCCGACGTAATGGTGCACCGGAAATTATGGCAGGTGTTAGGCATGTTGCAGTGAATCGTCTTCAGTCAGAGACAAGCTTTAAAAAAGGAGTAAGAGCGAAACAAATGAAAGCTAATCGCAACACCGATTACCTTGAAAAGGTTATTTTTGGCAAGTGAATTTTCATGCTCTTACCCTGCTGTTTGGCCCTTTGTACATGCTGGGGATGAATATAGATTAAGTACCTGTGTTTCTTTTGTTGGTGCGTCACACAAAATGAAAGGGAATGCTCCTGGTTACATTAATACCGCTTCTAGATACGCTGATTATAAGCAGATGAAAATGGGGTCAATCTGTAACCTTGAACATGTTCGCTTAAAGTATGAAAAACGTCATTTAGCGTGTTTTAATGCCCACTGGTCAGATAAAATTAGTGCTGGATTAATATGGCTTTTACGTTCAAGTGGTAAATTGACTTCAATACTTGCCCAAGTAGGCGTCAGTTCGACGTTATCCATTTATGATTTAATTGCTCGTTCATTAGTTGAGCTATCTGAAATGTCTCGTGAATATGCTGAAGATTGTAAAGGATTGCTAGGTCATATATTAACTTTTATCGGCAAGCCTGGAGTTAAGATTATTGACCTCAGTTACAGTACCGTGAGAAGTATTTTAGCTATGCTATTGAGTAGATTAAAATCTGTCGTAGTTGAGGCCTTAGGGTTAGTTTTTTAACTAATAGATTCTAATTGCTAGAATACTGCTTTCCATGTAGGAAAAAATGTATTTAATAGGCTTTATTTTTGCAATTTAAATCATATTCAATATAAAGAAGTTATGGAATAACAATGAACAAAGTTAACACGGATGTAAATTACAGAAAAATGGCTGGTAATGCTAGATTAGTTATTATCGCAGAATCTAGCCATAACCCTGTTTCTTATAAATATGAAGCTATACGTGCACTAAAACAACTTAAAGCAGCTGGTTTTACTCACTTTGCAATGGAAATGTTGCCATTACATATAAATGAAAAAATTGAATTCTACCAAAAAACAGGGAAAGGTTTTGATGCAATAAAGCAGTATTTTAAAGATAATTGGAATTGGAATAATGCTGCTAGCACTGGTTATGCTGAGCTAGTAAAAGCTGCAAACGATTTAGGTATGAAAATTATTCCGTTAGATATGCCAATTGAAATGATGGATTTAATTGATGAACGATGTAGCTGGCAGGGGCTGATTACACTTTTTGACCAGCACCAAAAATAATCTCTTCCCTGAAATCATCACTCCAACAAGCTCTATTGAATTTCTGATTCTGGCTTGTTTTAGCGGGATGTAGCTTCACTAGATTTAA
>NZ_JBOZPS010000052.1:0-1751 GCF_050849305.1 Shewanella sp. MF05960
GAAGTGCGCGGTAGAGGAGCGTTCTGTAAGCGGTTGAAGGTGAAGGGGTAACCCACACTGGACGTATCAGAAGTGCGAATGCTGACATGAGTAACGATAAAGGGAGTGAAAAACTCCCTCGCCGAAAGACCAAGGGTTCCTGTCCAACGTTAATCGGGGCAGGGTGAGTCGACCCCTAAGGTGAGGCCGAAAGGCGTAATCGATGGAAAACAGATTAATATTTCTGTACCTCTGCTAACTGCGATGGAGAGACGGAGAAGGCTAGGCTAGCGCGGCGTTGGTAGTCCGCGTTTAAGGTAGTAGGCAGTGTTCTTAGGCAAATCCGGGAACACCTCTTTAGTGAGAATGCTGAGAGCTGATGACGAGTCACTAAGGTGATGAAGTAGTTGATGCCATGCTTCCAGGAAAATCTTCTAAGCTTCAGGTTAGTAGGGATCGTACCCCAAACCGACACAGGTGGTCGGGTAGAGAATACCAAGGCGCTTGAGAGAACTCGGCTGAAGGAACTAGGCAAAATGGTACCGTAACTTCGGGAGAAGGTACGCTCCTGACGGTGATGAGACTTGCTCTCTAAGCTGATGGGAGTCGCAGATACCAGGTGGCTGCAACTGTTTATCAAAAACACAGCACTGTGCAAAATCGCAAGATGACGTATACGGTGTGACGCCTGCCCGGTGCCGGAAGGTTAATTGATTGGGTTATCGCAAGAGAAGCTCATGATCGAAGCCCCGGTAAACGGCGGCCGTAACTATAACGGTCCTAAGGTAGCGAAATTCCTTGTCGGGTAAGTTCCGACCTGCACGAATGGCGTAATGATGGCCACGCTGTCTCCAGCCGAGACTCAGTGAAGTTGAAATTGCGGTGAAGATGCCGTATACCCGCGGCTAGACGGAAAGACCCCGTGAACCTTTACTATAGCTTGGCACTGAACATTGAACCTACATGTGTAGGATAGGTGGGAGACTTTGAAGCAGAGACGCTAGTTTTTGTGGAGTCAATCTTGAAATACCACCCTTGTAGTTTTGATGTTCTAACTCTGGCCCCTTATCGGGGTTGAGGACAGTGCCTGGTGGGTAGTTTGACTGGGGCGGTCTCCTCCCAAAGAGTAACGGAGGAGCACGAAGGTTGGCTAAGTACGGTCGGACATCGTACGGTTAGTGCAATGGCATAAGCCAGCTTAACTGCGAGACATACACGTCGAGCAGGTACGAAAGTAGGTCATAGTGATCCGGTGGTTCTGAATGGAAGGGCCATCGCTCAACGGATAAAAGGTACTCCGGGGATAACAGGCTGATACCGCCCAAGAGTTCATATCGACGGCGGTGTTTGGCACCTCGATGTCGGCTCATCACATCCTGGGGCTGAAGTCGGTCCCAAGGGTATGGCTGTTCGCCATTTAAAGTGGTACGCGAGCTGGGTTCAGAACGTCGTGAGACAGTTCGGTCCCTATCTGCCGTGGGCGTTGGATGATTGAAGGGAGCTGCTCCTAGTACGAGAGGACCGGAGTGGACGAACCGCTGGTGTTCGGGTTGTCATGCCAATGGCATTGCCCGGTAGCTACGTTCGGAATCGATAACCGCTGAAAGCATCTAAGCGGGAAGCGAGCCCTAAGATGAGTCATCCCTAGAGCTTTAAGCTCTCTAAAGGGCCGTAGGAGACTACTACGTTGATAGGCAAGGTGTGTAAGCGTTGTGAGGCGTTGAGCTAACTTGTACTAATGACCCGTGAGGCTTAACCATACAACCCAGATG
>NZ_JBOZPS010000053.1:0-1713 GCF_050849305.1 Shewanella sp. MF05960
GAATGTCCACACAGATTTCTTGTTTAGATTGTTAAAGAGCGTACTAATACCAAAAGAATCAATCTTTCGCTTAGTGGCCGTTGACGCTAGGTCGTTGGCTTGGGCTGCGTATTCTACGCTTTCCCGTCTCGGCGTCAAGTGTTTTTTCAAACTTTCTTTTCACCTTGAACTCAGTGTTTTGAAGCACTTGGTTCAACCTAACCCGGTGACTGCTTTCGCTGTCTGCCGTGTCAGTGGATGCGCATTATAGGCACCATGAGATTTAGTGCAACCCCTTTTTTGGCTATTTTATCATTTAATTTTTATACCTTAGTTAATACCAAGATAGGCACATTTTACTCACAGATTTATCCACAATATCGCTTTTATAATTTTATGTATGGTTATCTTAAGGTGTATTAAGTCACTACTATTGGGCATAACAAGATTCGCAATACGACAGCTGCAATATATATAACTCATGATTATTGATGCTGATTGTTCAACTTTCTCCTATGATTCTGCAATTTTAAAATCGATGACTAAATATAAAAGAAAGATTAGTTAACAAAGAAGCAGTAGCTCATGAGTAGAAATTTATTAAATCTGTATTTCGAGGTTTAAATTAGACTCGCGCGAATATTTGCTCGTCGATATTGAGGTGAATTCACATTCATACTACCTGATCCTTTTATATGAATAGAAGCCATAACACCTAATTCTGCTTTTTGACCGTGATTAAAATCAATCTTAAATCCGAGTTCATGATGAGTAGCAAATTTGCATAGATACCTATAGGTATTCCTAGAACATGATTAACTCAGCAATAAGTAAGTGAATCATTGATTACATATAGGCACTGCTTAAAGCGTATGGGAACCTCATTAGAAATGGATCCTTCATGAATAGTAGTAAGCAAAAAATAATTAATGAGCTTTAAGAAAAATTGCCAATACCGTCACATCGATAAATTCTGTCGGTTTGCTAGCAACATAGAAAACCTGATCATTACACAGGTATATGTTAGATACTGATAAAACGAATACCTGATTTACAGGATTACTACAGAGATTTGCTCATCATTAATTACTCTCAAATCGTAATTTCACCAAAACGCTAAAATGGCTGGAAGCATGAGTTGACCTACCCGCATTGTATTTTGACGATTTTGCGCACAGACCTCAGTAGTTTGTTTTATCTGGACATAACCTGAAGGTGTAAGGCAACTGCCAAAATGAAATTAGGCTGAGATGCTGCGAGTAAAGCATGCTGTTTTAGTCAATGGTGATAGAGACATTATGGTGTTGGCAAAAATCGATATTAGCACCACTAAATGTGCTGCTTTGCTAGAGAAGTTGTGGCCATTACACACTTTTCATTTAAGTTTTCATACCTACTCCAAATTTATTATTTGACAGCTATTTTTAGATAACAAGATGCTACGAGCGCTTCGCAAGACGCTAACGATTATTCGGAGCCTGAAATAACTACTCTTGCATGGACATATCGACCACACAACGTTTTGTCATATTCGAAATCTATTAGGGTCATAAAACAAAGAAGGACCATCCGATAAGATGGCCTTGCTGTTTATTTGGCACCAGGAATAATACCAATTACATTAAATATATGATCTAATTAATCGTCATTCTCTTATTGCTATATTTATGAATAATATCAATCTTGCTGTATTAGCTAAATCCGAAAAAAGCGCTCGTAAACGTATGCGTTACC
>NZ_JBOZPS010000055.1:0-1366 GCF_050849305.1 Shewanella sp. MF05960
TGGGTGATGAGATGGACGCTCCCTAATACGGCGTCAATGCGCCAAACTGATGTTGAACCATACAGTTACTTAAGGAGCGTCCACCATGAAAGTTACCACTATTGCGATTGATTTGGCAAAAAATGTTTTCCAAGTTTTAGGAATGGATAGCCATGCAAAGCAAGTCTTCAATAAACGGTTAAATCGCACTCAGCTGATTGAGTTTATGTTGCAACAACCCCATTGCGATGTGGTATTTGAGGCTTGCTATTCATCCCATTACTGGGGGCGTAAGTTTCTCGCTATGGGGCATAACGTTAAGCTCATTCCAGCCCAACATGTCACCCCGTTCGTGCGAGGCAGTAAAAATGACAACAATGACACAATGGCGATTTATGAAGCCAGCTTTAGGCCTAACATTCGTTTCGTGCCAGTGAAAACCGAAGAGCAGCAAGAAATATTGATGTTACACCGAGTCAGAGAACGTTTAGTGAAGGAGAAAACTGCCTGCACTAATCAAATTAGGGGGGTATTAGTCGATTTTGGGATTTGCTTTGCCCAAGGTTATAAAGCATTTGAAGTGGCTATGTGGGACATCATTAACGATGCGTCACAACGTCCCATTATTAAACTGATGGCTAATGATTTCTGGGATGAATATCAAAGTGTTAATACACGTTTAGACAGAATTAATACCTTGATAAAAAAGCTTGTCGAACGTGACCCTAATGGCAAAATATTATTAAGTATTCCTGGTATCGGCCCTATTATCGCGTCAGCATTCGTCGCATCAATTGGCAAAGGCCAGGCGTTTAATACTGCTAAAGAACTGGGTGTGTGGCTGGGGTTAACCCCCAAGCAATTTGCCTCTGGCCATCGAAGTGTCAATGGCAATATCACCAAGCGAGGCAACGGATATTTACGCAAACAGCTTATTCATGGTGCGAGAACCGTTGTCAGCCATGCAAGTAAAAAACAAGATGATTTAAACCTCTGGATAACACAGTTAAGAAGCCGAAAAAGCATCTGCAGTACGGTGGTTGCCACGGCTCATAGACTCGCCAGACTGATATGGATTTTATTACAAAAACAAGTGCCTTATGCTCCGCAATATGCAGCAAATCAAGGTGTAAACCATGGTACTTGTTAACACTGTTGTCGCTATCTTGCAGAGTTCGGTCTGGCCAAGGGTAATTAACCCGAGTGGGTGATAAGAGCCGCGAGATAGCGCATTAAATACTCACCAGGGTTGTTGTTATTGATGAAGAAATGGCTCAGTCCAACCAGTGCTAGCCCGAATAGGCCAAGGATAGGAAAAACCTAATCCGCATGGGTGTTTCAATTGACCGGCGCAGTGGTACGGATTTCATTAGGGGCGCAGCTTGGC
>NZ_JBOZPS010000056.1:0-1322 GCF_050849305.1 Shewanella sp. MF05960
AAAAATGTATGGTCCGCCTCGTTATTGCAAATGATATTTTCGATAACGAGGTTGGTTTGCGCTAATGTATTCGGAGTCTTCATTAGGTGCTTTACCACCCGCTCCACGATGAGTTCCGCGCTAGATTGTCCTCAAAAAGCCCAAAGCATACTTTGTTGCTGTTTTTTGTGTCAGGTCTTCAATCTAGTGGTCTGACCGTTCTGCCATCTTATCTATCATCTGCAAACTCGGGTTAAACTCTTATTTCAAATGCTTGCTTGGTCGATAACACTGACCACGCTATTCGCACTAACTTATTTGCCAAAGCAACTACGGCTACATTGAATGGCTTCCTCGCTCTGAGTTCAAGTATCCATTCGCCAAATACCGCCAGCGCTTTTTCTGGCCTTGATAACATCGCTCGTGCACCATGAATAAATAACGTTCTTAATGCCTTATTTCCACGCTTACTGATACCCAGCAAGGTCGATTTACCTCCCGTTGAATATTGATGAGGGACTAACCCTATCCATGCGGCCATTTGACGGCCATTTTTAAAATGAGTGACATCAGAGATATCGGCTAAACACTGAGCCGCTGTTAAATCTCCCACCCCAGGTATCGTTTTTAATAACTGCGCTCGCACGTCTTGCTCAACAAGCTGTTTAAGCTTTTTATCTTGACCTGCTATGCGTTCACTCAGCAGTAAATAGTACTCATGGTGCTCTATCAATTCTTGCATCAACATGACTGGAAGCGGTTCGCCGTTATCGGCAATCCATTGAAATAGCACTTTCATTTTGGCATGCCCTCTAGGAAAACTCATGCCAAACTCAAGTAAGATTGCACCAATGCGTGACATACATGCTGTCCGCTCTTTGATATAACTAGACCGAACACGCTGAATAACACTAATGACTTGTGAGGTTTCTGTTTTTACACCAACAAAGCGCATCGACGGCCTTGTGCATGCTTCAGCTATCGCATCGGCATCAATATAATCATTTTTATTTGTTTTAACGTAAGGTTTAACATATTGGGGAGGGATGAGTTTAACCTCATGACCGAGTGATTGGCATTTTCTTGCCAACCAGTGGGAGCCACCGCATGACTCCATTGCAATTGTCGTTTTAGGTGTTTGTGACAGAAATTGAATGAGCTTTGGACGACTTAAATGCTTACGTAATTGTTCACGACCAGTGTGATCGTGCCCAACAAGATGAAAAGAAGATTTGCCTAAATCGATCCCAATTACTTTAATAGTAGACATGATGCTTCGCCTCTTTGATTAGCCTACCCTAAGTTTAGCTTAGGGGTGAGGCGGACCATCTAATTAAGCCCCA
>NZ_JBOZPS010000057.1:0-1221 GCF_050849305.1 Shewanella sp. MF05960
ATGACTGGGGTGAAGTCGTAACAAGGTAGCCCTAGGGGAACCTGGGGCTGGATCACCTCCTTACCTATACGACTAACTCAATACCTAAAGTGCAGCGATGCATGTGAGTGTTCACACAGATTACTTGATAGAAAGAAAGAGAAAGATATCGAAAGGTATTTTTGAGGATTTTGATTGTTAATCAATGCGCTTGAGAAGATAGGGAGGATGTGTAGTTTACTACATGACGACCGAACGACGAAAGCAACGCAGAGTAACGGTTAAAAGACCAAAAAGAATGGGTCTGTAGCTCAGCTGGTTAGAGCGCACCCCTGATAAGGGTGAGGTCGGTGGTTCAAGTCCACTCTGACCCACCAAATCTTCTTTAATTCTACGTTGAATTATACCTCGTTTAGCAAGCTAAACGTCGGCATAAAACATCTTGATTTAAATCGATTTGGCTTCGCCAATCTTATGATTGGTTACTTGATATTAATCTCAACTGCATGTAAATGGGGCTATAGCTCAGCTGGGAGAGCGCCTGCCTTGCACGCAGGAGGTCTGCGGTTCGATCCCGCATAGCTCCACCATTTACTTGTTAGTTCAATTGGTTTGGTCAATACGCTATTAACGCGATTTGGTCACACTGATATAGAACAACAAAAACATGCATTGGTAAGAGATGCCAAAGATAAACGAAATTTTATCTTTGGCTTTTTTAAGCCCGCTCTTTAACAATTTGGAAAGCTGATAGTACTAACTAAAGGCGCATAGATGATGATTCGTTGTCGTTTGTGTGATTACGTTAGTGCGAAAAACGTTAATACGAAAGTATTAACACTTGAGTTCTCAACACACTGTTTAAGTGTCTTGAATATTCTAAAAACTAAGGCGAGTCACACTTCCTGGTCGGGAGTGAGACAAGTAAAAACCAGCTGGTCATGATATGACCCAAGTTTTTCTTATCTTTTGTTTCAACAAAGGATGAGCGCAGTTAATCGCTTATTAGGCAAGGCTTGAAGTTGAACGACGAATGAGTGTAGCAGCGCTACAGGATTGAAGAGTGAAACTGAAAACGCCGCATAATAAGATGAGTAACAAGCGTAAGAAAGACCCATTTGGGTTGTATGGTTAAGTGACCAAGCGTATACGGTGGATGCCTTGGCAGTCAGAGGCGATGAAGGACGTAATAACTTGCGAAAAGCGTTGGCGAGCTAGTAATAAGCATTTGAGCTAACGATA
>NZ_JBOZPS010000058.1:0-1190 GCF_050849305.1 Shewanella sp. MF05960
CGTTGCTCTTGCTCGGTTTAATGAGCAGTTTGCCGTTGTACTTCCTGATATTGAATCCCAGAAAGTCAAAACCATCATTGATATGAGTAATGTGTGTTTTCTCATCAGAGAGTGTTAAGCCCCTTTCCTGTAGAAAGCCAATGAGTTGCGGCTTGATTTCATTAACTAGGACTTCTTGCGAAGAACCTGTGATGACAAAATCGTCTGCGTATCCGATAAAGTTGACCCTATTCCCTGTTTTACGGGCAATAGACTTAACCAACTGTTCTAACCCAGCCAGCGTGAGCAACATAAGCGTAGGCGATATGATCCCACCTTGTGGTGTTCCTTCAGCTGTTTTATAGAACAATCCTTTATCAATATAACCACATCCAAGCCATTGTTTCAGCATTCGTTTATCTAATTGAATGTTGTCGATAAGCCATTGATGACCAATCTTATCGAAACAGGCTTTGATGTCACCCTCAAGAACCCATTGGCTAGAGCGCTTCATACATAAACATTTGAAGCACTGTGCAATTGCATCTGCTGCGCTTCGATTAGGTCGAAAGCCATAGCTATTAAGGTCGGCTACCGTTTCCGAAATAGGCTCCAAAGCGAGAAGATGAAGCGCTTGCTGCGCTCTGTCTATCATGCAGGGAATGCCTAAAGGTCTGAGTTTGCCGTTTTTCTTGGGGATGTAGATACGCCTGAGCGGTTTGGCATGATAGCCTTTTCGACTCAGTTGATTCACCGCAGTCATACAACGAGCATCAGTGTTCCAAATGATGCCGTCAATTCCTGGTGTTTTGCTGCCTTTATTTTGAGAAACTCTTTTAACAGCAAGCAATTTTGCTGATGTAGAGTGGGTGAGTATCCACTGCAATGCTTTCGACTTACCGTGTTTACCTTCTCGGGTTGCTTTTGCAATGCGCATTTGAAGCTTTAATACATGTTGCTTAACAGCCTTCCAGTTAATGGATTGCCATTGAGTGCTGTCAGAAGAGGCACTAGCTTCGTTTGAAGCCATCATTTGCGTTTCTCCTTGAATAAAGTTCTTCAAATCATCTTGCAACGGGAGACCAGCTAGAAGTCAGCTCGCTTTCGCGCCAGATAACAACCTGTATCCACATCATTACAATGCGGCATTTGCTTTTTCTAGCCTCCTTTACCTGCATTACTATCGGCAGTCTTCGCAGACCACTTTCCCA
>NZ_JBOZPS010000059.1:0-1175 GCF_050849305.1 Shewanella sp. MF05960
CATTTGGGTTGTATGGTTAAGTGACCAAGCGTATACGGTGGATGCCTTGGCAGTCAGAGGCGATGAAGGACGTAATAACTTGCGAAAAGCGTTGGCGAGCTAGTAATAAGCATTTGAGCTAACGATATCCGAATGGGGAAACCCGGCCACATAAGTGGTCATCATAACGTGAATACATAGCGTTATGAGGCGAACCTGGGGAACTGAAACATCTAAGTACCCAGAGGAAAAGAAATCAACCGAGATTCCCCTAGTAGCGGCGAGCGAACGGGGATTAGCCCTTAAGTCTATGGGGTGTTAGTGGAATGTGTTGGAAAGCACAGCGGCACAGGGTGATAGCCCCGTACATGAAAACTAACCATAGATGAAAACGAGTAAGGCGGGACACGTGACATCCTGTTTGAATATGGGGGGACCATCCTCCAAGGCTAAATACTCCTGACTGACCGATAGTGAACCAGTACCGTGAGGGAAAGGCGAAAAGAACCCCTGTGAGGGGAGTGAAATAGAACCTGAAACCGTATACGTACAAGCAGTGGGAGCGGTTCTTGAGACCGTGACTGCGTACCTTTTGTATAATGGGTCAGCGACTTACGTTTTGTAGCGAGGTTAAGCGAATAGCGGAGCCGTAGGGAAACCGAGTGTTAACTGCGCGTTTAGTTGCAAGGCGTAGACCCGAAACCGAGTGATCTAGCCATGGGCAGGTTGAAGGTTGAGTAACATCAACTGGAGGACCGAACCGACTTATGTTGAAAAATGAGCGGATGACTTGTGGCTGGGGGTGAAAGGCCAATCAAACTCGGAGATATCTGGTTCTCCTCGAAAGCTATTTAGGTAGCGCCTCGAGCGAATACCATTGGGGGTAGAGCACTGTTAAGGCTAGGGGGTCATCCCGACTTACCAACCCTTTGCAAACTCCGAATACCAATGAGTACTACTCGGGAGACAGACAGCGGGTGCTAACGTCCGTTGTCAAAAGGGAAACAACCCAGACCGTCAGCTAAGGTCCCAAAGTGTATGTTAAGTGGGAAACGATGTGGGAAGGCTTAGACAGCTAGGATGTTGGCTTAGAAGCAGCCATCATTTAAAGAAAGCGTAATAGCTCACTAGTCGAGTCGGCCTGCGCGGAAGATTTAACGGGGCTAAACATACCACCGAAGCTACGGGTGCATTTC